>NZ_JBSGEL010000129.1:0-12549 GCF_053602875.1 Kitasatospora sp. NPDC004289
ACCGAGGCGACCCTCCGCCCGGCCTTCCCGCCCGGCTTCGCCTGGGGCGCCGCCACCGCCGCGTACCAGATCGACCCCACTGTGGGGGCGGGCCGCCGTCGTGTCACCTGGTCACCGCGCTCCGGTCAGGAGTTGGTGGGGAAGCCCAGGTTGATGCCGCCGTGCGAGGGGTCCAGCCAGCGCGAGGTGACGGCCTTGCCGCGGGTGAAGAACTGGACGCCGTCCGGGCCGTAGGCGTGGGTGTCGCCGAAGAGCGAGGCCTTCCAGCCGCCGAAGGAGTAGTAGGCGACCGGGACCGGGATCGGCACGTTGATGCCGACCATGCCGACCTCGACCTCGTGCTGGAAGCGTCGGGCGGCGCCACCGTCGTTGGTGAAGATGGCGGTGCCGTTGCCGTACGGGTTGCTGTTGATGAGCGCCAGGCCCTCCTCGTAGGAGGAGACCCGGACCACCGAGAGCACCGGGCCGAAGATCTCGTCGTTGTAGACGGACATGCCGGGCTTGACGTGGTCGAACAGGGTGGGGCCGAGCCAGAAGCCGTCGGCCGTGGGGGTACCGGCGGTGTCCGTCTCGGAGATCGCGTGCTTGCGGCCGTCCACGGCGAGCTCAGCGCCGTCGGCGAGGCCGGACTCGACGTAGGAGGTGACCTTGTCGCGGTGCTGGCCGGTGACCAGCGGGCCCATCTCGCTGTCGCCGTTGCAGCCCGGGCCGACCTTGAGGGTGGCCATCCGCTGCTTGATCTTCTCGACCAGCTCGTCGCCGATCGGGTCGACCGCGACCAGGACCGAGACGGCCATGCAGCGCTCGCCGGCCGCGCCGAAGCCGGCGTTGATGGCGGCGTCGGCGCTCAGGTCGAGGTCGGCGTCGGGGAGGACCAGCATGTGGTTCTTGGCGCCGCCGAGTGCCTGGACGCGCTTGCCGTAGCGGGTGCCGGTCTCGTAGACGTAGCGGGCGATCGGGGTGGAGCCGACGAAGCTGACGGCCTTGACGTCCGGGTGCTCCAGCAGGCGGTCGACGGCCACCTTGTCACCGTGCACGACGTTGAAGACGCCGTCGGGGAGACCGGCCTCCTTCCACATCTGGGCGATGAAGTTGGCCGCGGACGGGTCCTTCTCGGAGGGCTTGAGGATGACGGTGTTGCCGGCCGCGATGGCGATCGGGAAGAACCACATCGGCACCATGGCCGGGAAGTTGAACGGGGAGATGATGGCGACCGGGCCGAGCGCCTGGCGGATCGAGTAGACGTCGATGCCGGTGGAGGCCTGCTCGGTGAAGCCGCCCTTGACGAGCTGCGGGATGCCACAGGCGTACTCGACGACCTCCTGGCCGCGGGCCAGCTCGCCGAGCGCGTCGGAGTGCACCTTGCCGTGCTCGGCCACGATGATCGACGCGAGCTCGTCCTTGCGGGCGTTGAACAGCTCGCGGAACGCGAACAGCACCTGGGTGCGCTTGGCGATCGAGGCGTGGCGCCACTCGTCGAAGGCGGAGGCGGCCGCCGCGACGGCCTGGTCCACCTCCTCGATCCCGGCGAAGTCGACCTGACCGGTGACCAGGCCGGTGGCCGGGTCGAAGATGTCGCCGCGCCGAGGGGCGGAGCCGGCGGTGGCGACGGGAGCGCCGTCGATCCAGTGAATGATGTGCTTGCTCAAGGTCCTCATGCCTCCGAAGTCCGATCACGGGGCTACCGCGCTCGTCCTCCAGTCTGCTGACCGATCGGGCCCGTCTCAACGAACAGGCTGACGGGGAATGGAGATTCAGCCTTACAGGTCGTCATGCACGCGGGGCTGACGCGCCAGTGCGGCGGCCTCGTGCAGCGCCAGCTCCAGCAGCACCGGGTCGGTCAGCCGGCCGGAGCCGTCCGGTGGGGTCAGCCAGCGGAGCCCGCTGCCGCCGCCCGCCGGGTGCGGCAGGGCGACCCGGGTGCCGTAGCCGGCGGCCCGGACGCTCGTGCCGACCCACCGGGCGGCGGTGCCGACGGGCACCAGGAAGCCGACCCGGGCGTCGCCGAACTCGGCGAAGGCCGGGCCGCCCACCTCGGCGAGCATCCGGTGGGCCGCCCGGCCGAGCGGGCCGGGGACCAGCAGGACGTCCCAGACGCGGCCGGCGGGCAGCGGCATGACGCCGCGGCCGCCGCGTTCCCACTCCGCCCGGCAGGCCGCCGGGTCGTCGGCCGCCGACACCAGCCAGTCCAGCGGGGTGGTCTCCATCGTGCGCTCCTCGGTGCTCCGGACATCCGTCAGGAGTGAGAGAGGGGCGCGAGCGCCGGGTCTTACACGCCTCCCCCTCGCCGACCCACAAGAGCCGGCCCACAGGAGCCGACCCCGGAGAGCCACCTCGGAGGGGACGGCGCGAAGGGCCGGCGCGAGGGGGCCGGCGCGAGGGGACGGACGGTCAGCGCAGCCGGGAGGAGGCCAGGATCGAGGCGAGGTGGGCGGGCACCATCACCCAGGTGACGGCGGCGAGCAGCGCGACCGCTGCCCGGGTGGGGGTGAGGTCGCCGGTCACCGTGTCGGCCACGGCGGCGGCGAGCAGCAGCAGCGAGGCCTCGATGCCGTTGGTGAGCCGGTGCAGCTTGAAGGCGGAGGCGAGCCGTCGCAGGGTGGCGACGCCCTGGGAGCGCGGCTGGGCGGCGGCGTCCTCGGCGACGGAGAGGCCGCTGCGGGCCCGGGCCACGTCCACCAGGTCGGTGGAGGCCTTGAGCAGCACCACGCCCAGGGCGGTGGCGAAGCCGATCGTGGACCACGCCCCGAAGTCGTTCTGGCCGGCCCGGAAGCCGGCCCCGGCGAGCAGCGCGGCGTCGGCCAGGTAGGCGCCGAGCCGGTCGACGTAGACGCCGGCGGTGGAGAACTGGCGCTTCCAGCGGGCGACTTCGCCGTCCACGCAGTCGAAGAGCAGGAAGCCCTGGAAGAGCACGGCGGCCAGCAGCGGGCCGGCCAGGCCGGGGATCAGCAGGGCGGCTCCGGCACCGACGCCGCAGACCACCATCAGCCAAGTGAGGGTGTTGGGGCTGACCCGGGTGCGGACCAGCTGGCGGGTGACGCGCAGGGAGATCCCGCGCATGTAGAGCCGGCCGGCCCAGTGCTCGCCGTTGCGGAGGGCGAGTTTGGCGGCGGGCTGGCAGACCTCGCGCAGGTCGGCCAGGGCGGGGGCGGGGGCCATGGTGGCTCCTTCGGAACGGACGCAGCGTCCAGGGGCGGGACGGCGCCAGGCTAGAGCAGGCCCGCAGCACGCCGGAGGGGCACCCCGCCGAAGCGGAGTGCCCCTCGCCGCACGCGCGGACGGACCGTCAGCTGTCGAAGCCCAGGCCCAGCTTGTCGAGCGTGCGCAGCCAGAGGTTGCGGTGCCCGCCCTGCCGGTCGGAGCGGTCCAGCGACCACTTGGTGATCTCGATCCCGGCCCAGCGCACCGGCTCGGGCGGGAAGGGCAGCGGCTTGCTGCGCACCATCTCCAGCGAGGTCCGCTCGGTCAGCTCGCCCGCGAGCAGGTCGAGCATCACCTCGGCGCCGTACCGGGTGGCGCCGACGCCGAGGCCGGTGAACCCGGCGGCGTACGCGACCCGGCCCTTGTAGGCGGTGTCGAAGAACGCCGAGAAGCGGGTGCAGGTGTCGATCGCGCCGCCCCAGGCGTGGGTGAAGCGGATGCCGTCCAGCTGGGGGAAGGTCTGGAAGAACTGCCGCGACAGGGTGCGGAAGGTCTCCGGGCGCTGGTCGTGCTCCGACTGCACCTTGCTGCCGAAGTGGTAGATGGTGTCGTAGCCGCCCCACAGGATCCGGTTGTCCGCGGAGAGCCGGAAGTAGTGGAACTTGTTGGCGCTGTCGCTGAGCCCCTGCCGGCCGGTCCAGCCGATCGAGGCGAGCTGCTCGTCGGTGAGCGGTTCGGTCATCAGGGCGTAGTCGTACACCGGGACGATGTACGGGCGGACCCGCTTGACCAGCGACGGGAACACGTTGGTGCCGAGCGCGACCTTGCGCGCGAAGACCCGCCCGTACGGGGTGCGGACGGCCATGCCGCTGCCGTGCTCGGCGAGCGAGAGGCCCTTGGTGCGCTCGAAGATCCGCACGCCCTGGGAGAGGCAGGCGTCCTTGAGGCCCCAGGCCAGCTTGGCCGGGTGGAGCATGGCCACGCCGTCCTTGTCCCAGAGGCCGCCCAGGAAGGTGGGCGAGTCGACCTGCTCGCGCAGGGCGTCGGCGTCCAGGAAGGTGAGGTCGGTGCCGTACTCGGCGACCGCCTCGGCCACCTCGCGCAGTTCGGCGAGCTGGTGCGGCTGGGTGGCGATGTCGATCTCGCCGGTCCGCTCCCACTCGCAGTCGATGGAGTAGCGCTTGAGGGTGTCCTCGATGGCCTGGAGGTTGGCCATGCCCTGGCGCTCCAGCTCGGCCAGTTCGCCGGGCCAGCGCTGGAGGCCGTTGCCGAATCCGTGGGTGAGGCTGGCGGCGCAGAACCCGCCGTTGCGCCCGGACGCCGCCCAGCCGATCTCGTGACCCTCGATCAGCACCACGTCGAGCGAGGGGTCCCGCTCCTTGGCGATCAGCGCGGTCCACAGGCCGGAGTAGCCGCCGCCCACGACCAGCAGGTCGCACCGGGTGTCGCCGACCAGGGCCGCGAGGGCCTCCGGCCGACCCGGGTCCTCGAGCCAGAACGGGGTGGGACGGGCGTCACTGAGAGCACGGGCAGAGTCCATCTGCCTATCAGCTACTTTCTGCGGATTGACGGCATTTCAGAGCGTACACAGCAGGGTGTGTACAGAGTGTCAGGCTCGCGCCTTCCTGCGGTTGCCGACCCACTGGCCGGCCACCGTCAGGACGACGGCGGCGATGAACATCGCGGTGCCGATCACGTTGACCTGCACCGGGATGCCTCGCTGCGAGGCGCCCCAGACGAACATCGGGAAGGTGACCGTGGTCGGTCCCGAGTTGAACTGGGTGATGATGAAGTCGTCGAAGGAGAGCGCGAAGCTGAGCAGCGCGCCGGCCGCGATGCCGGGGGCGGCGAGCGGCAGGGTGATCTTGAGGAAGGTCTGGAACGGGGTGGCGTAGAGGTCCTGGGCGGCCTGCTCCAGGCGCGGGTCCATGCTCATCACGCGGGCCTTGACCGCCGTCACCACGAAGCTGAGGCAGAACATGATGTGCGCGATCAGGATCGTGGTGAAGCCGAACGGGATCCGCATGTTGAGGAACAGCGTGCCCAGCGAGGCCGCCATGACCACCTCGGGCATGGCCATCGGCAGGAAGATCAGGCCGGTCGCGGTGCCCTTGCCGCGGAAGCGGTAGCGGGCCAGCGCGAACGCGACCATGGTGCCGAGCACGGTGGCGCCGACGGTGGCCAGCACGGCGATCTGCAGCGAGAGCGAGAGCGAGCCGCACATGTCGGCCACGCCGCAGGGGTCGGTCCAGGCGTCGGTGGAGAACTGGTTCCACTCGTAGTTGAACTTGCCCGCGGGCTTGTTGAACGAGAAGGCCAGCACGACCAGGTTGGGCAGGATCAGGTAGGCCAGGGCGGCGAGCCCGGCCAGGGTGACCAGGTTGCGGCGCAGCCACTTCACGGGACGGTTCATCAGACCAGTTCCTCCGTCCCGGCCTTGCGCATGTAGACCGTCACCAGACCCAGGATCAGGGCCATCAGGATGAAGCTCAGCGCGGCGGCCGTGGGGTAGTCCAGCACGTTCAGGAACTGCTTCTGGATCGCGTTGCCGATCATCTGCTCGCTCGGCGAGCCGAGCAGCTGGGCGTTGATGTAGTCGCCGGAGGCGGGGATGAAGGTGAGCATGGTGCCCGCCACCACGCCCGGCAGCGAGATCGGGAAGGTGACCTTGCGGAAGGTGGTGAACGGCTTGGCGTACAGGTCGCCGGCCGCCTCGTGCAGCCTGGGGTCGATCCGCTCCAGCGAGGTGTAGAGCGGCAGGATCATGAACGGCAGGAAGTTGTACGTCAGGCCGCAGATCACCGCGAGCGGGGTGGCCAGCAGGCGCTGACCCGTCGTCAGCCCGACGGCGTCGGTGATGCTCAGCAGGTGCAGCGAGTTGAGCACCGAGACCACCGGGCCGCCGTCCGAGAGGATGGTCTTCCAGGCCAGGGTGCGGATCAGGAAACTGGTGAAGAACGGCGCGATCACCAGGATCAGGATGACGTTGCGCCAGCGCTTGGAGGCCTTGAAGGCGATGGTGTACGCCAGCGGGTAGCCGATCGCCAGGCAGAGCAGGGTGGCGACCCCGGCGTAGCCGAACGAGCGCAGGTAGTGCCACTTGTACTCGCTGAGCGCGTCCCAGTAGGTGGAGAAGTGCCAGGTGAGCCGGAAGCCCTGCTCCAGCGAGCCGGTCTGCAGCGAGGTGGAGGCCTGGTAGACCATCGGCACCACGAAGAAGACCACCAGCCAGGCCAGGCCGGGCAGCAGCAGCCAGTAGGCCGTCAGCTTCCGCTTGGCGGGGCGCTCCTGAAGGGGTATCACCTGGGGCGGTGCCGCCTCGGTGGTGCTGGTCACGCCGCCTCCTCCCCGGTGCCCGCGTCGATCGCCTGGTCGGCGTCGAGGCCGAAGGAGTGCGCCGGGTTCCAGTGCAGGACGACCTCGGCACCGGGGGTGATCCGGACGTCGCGGTCCATGTTCTGCTCGAAGACGGCGATCTCCTGGCCGCTGGCGGTGCGCACCACGTACTGGGTGGAGACGCCGATGAAGGCGGAGTCCAGCACGGTGCCGGTGAGCCGGTTGCGGCCCTCGGCGACCTCGGTGCCGGCCGTCTCGATGGTGATCTTCTCGGGGCGCACGCCCAGGTGGACCCGGCCGGCCGCGGTGGCGCAGCGGGCCTCGGGCAGGGCGAGCCGGGCGCCGTCGGCGTCCAGCAGCACCGAGCCGTCGGAGCGGCCGCTGACCTGGGCGGGGATCAGGTTGGACTGGCCGAGGAAGTTGGCCACGAAGGTGGTGGCGGGGTTCTCGTAGAGGTCGGCGGGGGCACCGAGCTGCTCGACCCGGCCGCCGTTCATCACCGCGATGGTGTCGGCCATGGTCATGGCCTCCTCCTGGTCGTGGGTGACGTGGACGAAGGTGATGCCGACCTCGGTCTGGATCCGCTTGAGCTCCAGCTGCATCTGGCGGCGCAGCTTGAGGTCGAGGGCGCCGAGCGGCTCGTCGAGCAGCAGCACCTGCGGGTGGTTGATCAGCGCGCGGGCGACCGCGACGCGCTGCTGCTGGCCGCCGGAGAGCTGGTGCGGCTTGCGCCGGGCCATCGGGCCGAGCTCGACCAGCTCCAGCATCTCCTCGACCTGCTTCTTGACGTCCTTCTTGCCGCGGCGGCGCAGGCCGAAGGCGACGTTCTCGAAGATGTCCAGGTGCGGGAAGAGCGCGTAGCTCTGGAAGACCGTGTTCACCGGCCGCTTGTACGGGGGCAGCGCGGTGACGTCCTGACCCCCGATCAGCACGGTGCCGCTGGTGGGCTCCTCCAGACCCGCGATCATCCGCAGGGTGGTGGTCTTGCCGCAGCCGGAGGCACCGAGCAGGGCGAAGAAGGAGCCCTGCGGGACGGTCAGGTCCAGCGGATGGACGGCGGTGAAGGCGCCGTAGGTCTTGCCGATGCCGGTGAGGCGTACGTCGCCGCCGGCCGTCGCCGCCTCGCGCAGCTGCTTGGTCATGGGGGTCTCTCTGTCGGGTGTTCAGAAGGCCGAGTGGGGTGGGGTCAGGCGCCGATCAACTTGGAGAACTTCTCCTCGAAGGCGGTCTCCTCGGCCTCGGTCAGGCTGCGGAAGGTGTGCACCTTCGCGGCCATCTCCGGGGTCGGGATCACCAGGGGGTTCTCGGCCGCCTCGGGGGCGATCTTGGCGAGCTCGGCCTGCACCCCGGTGACCGGGGAGACGTAGCTGATGCCCGCCGTGAGCTGCGCCGCGACGGTCTGCTGATAGTAGAAGTTGATCAGCAGCTCGGCGTTCTTCTTGTGCTGGGCCCTGGCCGGGACCAGCAGGTTGTCGGTGGAGGCCAGGTAGCCGTCGGCCGGGATCACGAACTCGATGTCGGGGTTGTCGGCCTTCAGCTGGATCAGGTCGCCGCCCCAGGCGATGCAGGCCGCGATGTCCCCGGAGGAGAGCTCTTGGCCGTAGTCGTTGCCGGTGAACTTGCGGATCTGCTTGGAGTCCACGGCCTTCTGGACCCGGGCCACGGCGGCGTCGAAGTCGTCCGCGGTGAACTTCTCCGGGCTCTTGCCGAGCGAGAGCAGCACCATCCCGATGGTGTCGCGCATCTCCGACAGGAAGGTCACCCGGCCCTTGAGCTCGGGGTCGTCCAGCAGCTGGGCGACGGAGGTGACCTCCTTCCCCTTGGTCGCCTTCTTGTTGTAGGCGATCACCGTCTGGATGCTGGTCCAGGGGTAGGTGTACTGGCGGCCCGGGTCCCAGTCGGGGGCGCGGAAGCGGGCCTCCAGGTTGGTCAGCGCGTTGGTCAGGTTGGCCGGGTTGAGCTTCTGCGCCCAGCCGAGCCGGATCAGCCGGCCGGCCATCCAGTCGGTGAGCACCACCAGGTCCCGGCCGGTGTCCTGACCCGCCGCCAGCTGCGGCTTGACCTTGCCGAAGAACTCGACGTTGTCGTTGACGTCCTCGGTGTACTTCACCTTGACGCCGGTGGCGGCGGTGAAGGCGTCCAGGGTCGGCCGCTTCGCCTCGTCGTTGGGGTCGACGTCGACGTAGAGCGGCCAGTTGGAGAAGTTCAGCACCTTGTCGGTGTCCGAGGCGTCCGGGGCCGCGGACTCCTTCCCCTCGGCGGAGCCGGTCTTCGCCGGGGGTATCCCGCAGGCCGTCAGGCCGCCCGCCCCGGCCAGCAGGGCGGTGGCCTGCAGCAGCCGACGGCGCGTCAGCGCCGCCCGGCCGCCCAGGAGGCTCCGTTCCCATGCCCTGCGGACCGGCTCCGACAGGCCGTCGGTGATCTCGTTGAACTCCATGCTGGGGACACCCTCCGGGGGAAGAGGCGGAGCAGACGGGGATTATCTGTCTCCGAAGACCGTGCGGTGCCAGTCCTTCCTGGCGACCGCGGTGGTGTCGAACATGACGTGCTTGACCTGCGTGTACTCGTCCAGCGAGTACTGGGACATGTCCTTGCCGTAGCCGGAGGCCTTGTAGCCGCCGTGCGGCATCTCGCTGATGATCGGGATGTGGTCGTTGACCCAGACGCACCCGGCCTTGATCTCCCGGGTGGCCCGCAGCGAGCGGTGGACGTTGGTGGTCCAGGCGGAGGCGGCCAGGCCGTACGGGGTGTCGTTGGCCAGCCGCAGGCCCTCCTCGTCGGAGTCGAACGGGAGCACCACCAGGACCGGGCCGAAGATCTCGCCCTGCACCACCTCGCTGTCCTGCGGGGCGCCGGTGATCAGGGTCGGCAGGAAGTAGGCGCCGACGCTCAGGTCGGTGCCGTCGTGGCCGAGCACCCGGGCCGGGCCGCCGGTGACCACGGTGGCGTACGAGCGGGCGCGCTCGACGAAGCCGGCCACCCGGTCGCGGTGCGCGTACGAGACCAGCGGGCCGAGGTCGGTGGCCGGGTTCAGCGGGTCGCCGATCCGGACCTGCCCGTACAGCTCGGCCACTCCGGCGACGAAGGCGTCGTACAGCGGGCGCTGCACGTAGGCGCGGGTGGCGGCGGTGCAGTCCTGGCCGGAGTTGATCAGCGAGGCGGCCACCGCGCCGTGCACGGCGGCGTCCAGGTCGGCGTCGTCGAAGACCACGAACGGGGCCTTGCCGCCGAGCTCCAGGTGGGTGCGCTTGACGCCCGCGACGGCCAGCTCGGCCACCCGCTTGCCGACCGGGGTGGAGCCGGTGAAGGAGACCATCGCGACGTCCGGGTGCGAGACCAGGTGCTCGCCCGCGGTGCGGCCGGCGCCGGTGACCACGTTCACCACGCCGTCCGGGATGCCCGCCTCGGTGCAGGCCCGGGCGAACATCAGCGAGGTCAGCGGGGTCAGCTCGGCCGGCTTGAGCACGATGGTGTTGCCCGCCGCGATCGCCGGCAGGACCTTCCACGCGGCCATCTGCAGCGGGTAGTTCCAGGGCGAGATGGAGCCGACCACGCCGATCGCCTCGCGGCGCACGTAGGAGGTGTGGTCGCCGGAGTACTCGCCGGCCGCCTTGCCCTCCAGGTTGCGGGCCGCGCCGGCGAAGAAGGAGGTGTTGTCGACCGTGCCGGGCACGTCGAACTCGGTGGAGAGCTTGATCGGCTTGCCGGTCTGCGAGGTCTCCACCCGGGCGAAGTCCTCGGCGTGCTCCGCCAGCACCGCGGCCAGCTTCAGCAGCGCCTCGGACCGGGCGCCGGGGGTGGCGGCCGACCACTCCGGGAGCGCGGCCCTCGCGGCGGCGACGGCGGTGTCCACGTCCCCGGTCGAGGCCAGGGTGACGGTCTGTACGGTCTTCCCGGTGGCCGGGTTGACGACCTGGAAGGGTTCGCTGCCGGTGCCCTCGGTGAGCCGTCCGGCGATGTACTGCGCACCCGCGCCGAAGTCGGTCAGATCCATCGTTGTCCTCCAGGTACCCGGTGAGTCGGCCAGGGATCAGCGGGGTCCGGCGATCCTGACACCCGCCCGTTGCCCCTACAAGGGAATCCGCCGTTGCGTTCTGGTTACGCGACGGAATCCGGGGGCAACACCGCATTCATGCCACGACCCGGGGAGAGGGTCGGTGCTGCCGACCCGCTGACCTTGCCTCCTCACCCGGAAGGGTGACAAGCCTCACTCCGACAGCCTCCGCCGCAGAGGCCTTACAGGGTGGAAAGGCGACAGGTCGTCCGACCGATGCATGATTCACCTGACACCCTGACGCCCCCACCGGAAGGTGCCGCCGTGCTCCCCACCGTCGCCCGCGTGCTCGACCTCGACGTGATGCGGCGCGGCCTGCCCCAGGTCGTGGCCGGAGCCGAACACCTGGAACGCCCCGTCCGCTGGGTGCACGTCAGCGAGCTCCCCGACGTGGCCGGCATGCTCCAGGGCGGCGAACTCGTCCTCACCACCGGCATCGCCCTGCCCGAGGACCGCGACGGCCTGGCCCGCTACGTCCGCGAGCTCACCGAGATCGGCGCCGCCGGCCTGGTCGTCGAGTTCGGCCGCCGCTACTTCGACACCCTCCCCCGCGCCCTGGTGCACGCCGCCGAGCAGCGCGGCCTCCCCCTCATCGCGCTCCGCCGCGAACTGCGCTTCGTCGCCGTCACCGAGGCCGTGCACGCCCTCGTCGTCAACGCCCAGCTGGAACAGCTGCGCACCTCCGAGGCCGTCCACCAGGTCTTCAACGAGCTCGCCACCGAAGGCGCCGAACCAGGCGAGGTGGTCCGCCAGGTCGCCCGGATGGCCGGCGCGCCCGTGGTGCTGGAGAACCTCGCCCACCAGGTGCTGGCCCACGACACCGCCGGCCGCCCCGAGAGCGAACTGCTGGAGGGCTGGGAGCGCCGCTCCCGCGGCGTCCACCCCACCGGCCGCACCGGCCACGACCCGCGCAGCGGCTGGCTGGTCACCACCGTCGGCGCCCGCGGCCAGGACTGGGGCCGCCTCGTCCTGGTCGCCGACCCCGGCCCGCTGCCCGCCGACACCCCCCACCCGCACGCCATGCTGCTGGAGCGCGGCGCCGCCACCCTGGCCCTGAACCGACTGGTGGTCCGCGACCGCGAGTCGCTGGAACGGCAGACCCACCGCACCCTGCTCTCCGGCATCCTCACCCACGCCCTGACGGTCAGTGAGGTCGCCCTGCGTGCCGCCGCCCTGGGCGTCCCGCTGGACGGGCGACGGCTGGTCGGCGTGGTCCTGCGGCAGCGGCGCGGGCCGATCCCCGCGGCCCTGGAGGCCCAGGCCCGGCTGCGCGACTTCACCGAACTCGCCGCCACGGCGGTGCGGAGCAGCCGGCTCTCGGCGCTGGTCGGCGCGCTGGACGACGAGGGCGTCGGGCTGCTGATCGCCCTCGGCTCCGGGCAGGACGAGCACACGGCACTGGAGTCCTTCGCGGCGGCGCTGCGCAAGCTCGTCGCCGAGGGCGCACGTGACGCCGCGTCACCCGTCCCCGAGCCCGTGATCGCGGTCGGCTCCTCGGTCGGCTCGGTCCGGGACGCGCGGCGCACCCTGCTCGAAGCCACCCAGGTCGCGGACGCCGCCCTGCACGACGCCCCCGGCGGACGGGCCGCCTCCTACTACCGGCTGCCGGACGTGCGGCTGCGCGGCCTGCTCCACCTGCTCCGCGACGACGCCCGGCTCCAGACCTACGTCGAGCGGGAGCTCGGGCCCCTGCTCGCGTACGACGCCGAGCACGGCGGGCAACTGGTCCAGCTGCTGCGGATCTACCTGGAGCAGGGCCGCAACAAGTCCGCCGCCGCCGACGCCGCCCACCTCTCCCGGCCGTCCTTCTACGACCGCCTCCACAAGGTCGAACGCATCCTCGCCGTCGACCTCGACCAGGTGGAGTCCTGCCTCTCCCTGCACGTCGCCCTGCTGGCCCTCGACGCCGTGAGGCGCTGAAAGTGGCTACTCCGGGGGCGCGAGGAACTGCGCGAGTCCGGAAGGCGGACCAGCGCTAGATCGGGGCAGGCGAGCCAGTTGCACGTGCTGCCGTCCCC
>NZ_JBSGEL010000130.1:0-12091 GCF_053602875.1 Kitasatospora sp. NPDC004289
CCGTCGCGATGCTGCGGGCCGCCGACGCCCTCATCCGCGAGCGCCAGGACGCCGTCCTCTCCGGCGCTCTGCCTCAGGCCGAGCCCGTCGTGCTGCCGCGCGGCAACGGCCAGTCCGTTCGCCTGTCGCGGGGCTCGTCCCTGACGGACTTCGCCGAGAAGATCAACGCCAACCCGGCCGCGCTCGTCTCGGTGATGTTCAACCTCGGCGAGATGGTCACCGCGACCCAGTCGGTCTCCGACGACACGCTCCAGATGCTGGCCGAGGAGATGGGCTTCCAGCTGGAGATCGTCAGCCGGGAGGACGAGGACCGCGAGCTGCTCGAGTCCTTCGACATCGACTTCGGTGCCGACGAGGGCGACGAGGAGATGCTGGCCGCGCGTCCGCCGGTGGTCACCGTCATGGGTCACGTCGACCACGGTAAGACCCGCCTGCTCGACGCCATCCGCAAGTCCAACGTGGTGGCGGGCGAGGCCGGTGGCATCACCCAGCACATCGGTGCGTACCAGGTCGTCACCACGGTGAACGGCGAAGAGCGCCCGATCACCTTCCTCGACACCCCGGGTCACGAGGCGTTCTCCGCCATGCGTGCCCGTGGTGCCAAGTCCACCGACATCGCGATCCTGGTGGTCGCGGCCAACGACGGCGTCATGCCGCAGACGGTCGAGGCGTTGAACCACGCCAAGGCCGCCGGCGTGCCGATCGTGGTCGCGGTCAACAAGATCGACGTCGAGGGCGCGGACCCGACCAAGGTCCGCGGCCAGCTGACCGAGTTCGGTCTGGTGGCCGAGGAGTACGGCGGCGACACCATGTTCGTCGACATCTCCGCCCGCCAGGGCCTGCACATCGACTCCCTGCTGGAGGCCGTGGTCCTGACCGCGGACGCCTCGCTCGACCTCCGGGCCAACCCGGAGCAGGACGCGCAGGGCATCGCGATCGAAGCCCACCTCGACAAGGGCCGCGGCGCCATGGCGACCGTGCTCGTGCAGCGCGGTACCCTCCGCGTCGGTGACTCGATCGTGGTCGGCGACGCCTACGGCCGCGTCCGCGCGATGCTGGACGAGAACGGCAACAGCCTCGCCGAGGCCGGCCCGTCCCGCCCGGTGCTGCTGCTCGGTCTGACCTCGGTGCCCCGCGCCGGCGACAGCTTCATCGTCGTCGACGAGGACCGCACGGCCCGTCAGATCGCCGAGAAGCGCTCGGCCCGCGACCGCAACGCCGCCTTCGCGCAGCGTCGGGTCCGGATCTCGCTCGAGGACCTGGACAAGGCCATCGCAGCGGGCTCCATCGAGCAGCTCAACCTCATCATCAAGGGTGACGTCTCCGGTTCCGTCGAAGCCCTCGAGGACGCCCTCGTCAAGCTCGACGTGGGCGAGGAGGTCGAGCTCCGGGTGCTGCACCGCGGCGTCGGTGCGATCACCGAGTCGGACGTCGACCTGGCCATGGGCTCGGACGCCATCATCATCGGCTTCAACGTGCGCGCCGAAGGCCGCGCCCGTACCGCTGCCGAGAAGGAAGGCGTGGACGTCCGGTACTACTCGGTCATCTACCAGGCCATCGAGGAGATCGAGAACGCCCTCAAGGGTCTTCTCAAGCCGGAGTACGAGGAGGTGCGCCTCGGCTCCGCGGAGATCCGCGAGGTCTTCCGCTCCTCCAAGTTCGGCAACATCGCGGGTGTCATCGTCCGCGAGGGCCTGCTGCGCCGCAACGCCAAGGCCCGCCTCATCCGCGACGGCAAGGTCATCACCGAGAACCTCACCATCGAGGGTCTGCGCCGCTTCAAGGACGACGCCACCGAGGTCCGCGAGGGCTTCGAGGCCGGTGTCACGCTCGGTTCGTTCAACGACATCAAGGTCGAGGACGTCATCGAGACGTACGAGATGCGCGAGAAGCCCCGCGCGTAACGCGGTGTGAGCCGGGGCCGGTCGACGGGTGCAAATCCCGTCGACCGGCCCCGGCCTCACTGTTAGCCTCCAGGTACGCCCGTTCGGGCAACTCCTTCGAGGCCCCCAGGCCGGCTCTGGCCTGTCACATATGTTCGTAGGAACACTCACCTTCGACCTTCTCCTCGGCGACGTGCACTCGCTCAAGGAGAAGCGGTCGATCGTGCGGCCCATCGTGGCCGAGCTGGCGCGCAAGTACAGCGTGTGCGCCGCAGAGGTAGGGAACCAGGACCTCCACCGCAGGGCCGAGATCGGCCTGGCGGTCGTCTCCGGCGACGCCGGGTACGTCACCGAGGTGCTGGACAGCTGTGAGCGGCTGGTCGCCGGCCGCCCCGAGGTGATGCTGCTCTCCGCGAGGAGGCGGTACCACGGCGACGACGATGATTGAGGTGGGACGTCCGGCCGGCCGGTCGGGAGCGTCACACCGACGAGGACCGAGAGCGCCCGCAAGGCCGGGCGCGGGCGGGTACGTTGGGGCCAGGGCCGCACCGGGTGCGACCGTCCCGGTACCGCGCTCACTGCACGAGGAGGCAACGTGACCGACACCGCAAGGGCGCGCAAGCTCGCCGACCGCATCCAGGTGGTGGTGGCCGAGACCCTGCAACGCCGGATCAAGGACCCGCGGCTGGGCTACGTGACCATCACCGACGCCCGGGTCACCGGTGACCTGCGCGAGGCCACCGTCTTCTACACCGTCTACGGTGACGAGGCGGAGCGGGAGGCCAGCGCCGCGGCGCTGGAGAGCGCCAAGGGCGTGCTCCGCTCCGAGGTCGGCAAGCAGACCGGCGTCCGCTTCACCCCGTCGCTGACCTTCGTCGCCGACGCGCTGCCGGACAACGCGAAGAACATCGACGACCTGCTCGACAAGGCCCGGCTCTCCGACGCCGCGGTGCGCACGGCCTCGGCCGGCGCCACCTACGCCGGGGACGCCGACCCCTACCGGGTGCCGGCCGCCGAGCGCGACGACGAGGACGAGTAGCCATGACCGGCGAGCCGGTCGAGGCCGGCCAGGGGGCATCTTCCACCGACACGGTGGAGGGTGCCCTCGCGGTGCTTCCCGGGCCGCGCAGCGCGGGTGACGGCGAGTCGTCGGCCGCGGGCGAGCCCGGGGCCCCCGCGCTGGCGGGCGAGTGGCAGCGGGTGGTGGAGCTGCTCGGCCGGGCCGACGAGGTGGACCTGATCTGCCACGTGAACCCGGACGGCGACGCGCTCGGTTCGGCGCTGGCCGCCGGGCTGGCGCTGCGGGCCCGCGGCTGCCGGGTCCGGGTGTCCTTCGGCGACGACCCGCAGGTGATCCCCGAGTCGCTCTCCTTCCTGCCCGGCCAGGAGCTGATCGTGCCGGCCGCCGAGGTGCCCGAGGTGCCCGCGCTGGTGGTCTGCTTCGACGTGGCCTCCACCGGCCGGCTCGGCCTGCTGCACGACAAGGCCTTCGCCGCCCCGGCCCTGGTGGTCATCGACCACCACGCCTCCAACCCCGGCTTCGGCACCCACCGCCTGATCGACCCCACCGCCCCGGCCACCGCCGTGCTGGTGGACGAACTGCTGCGGCGGCTCGGCGTCGAGCTCGACCAGGCGCTGGCCACCTGCCTCTACACCGGCGTGGCCACCGACACCGGCTCCTTCAAGTACGCGGCCACCACCCCGGCCACCCACGAGTTCGCCGGGCGGCTGCTGGCCACCGGCATCCGGCACGACCTGATCTCCCGTCAGCTCTGGGACACCTCCTCCTTCGGCTACCTCAAGGTGCTGGCCGCGGCGCTCGGCCGGGCCGTCTACGAGCCGGACGCGGCGGGCGGCCGCGGGCTGGTGTGGACCTGGGTGCCGTACCAGGAACTGGTGCTCTACGGCGTCACGGTGGAGGAGATCGAGGGCCTGATCGACGTGCTGCGGCGCCCGGCCGAGGCCGAGGTGGCGCTGGTGCTCAAGCAGGACCCGGACGGCACCCTGCGCGGCTCCTGCCGGGCCAAGGGCGAGGTCGACGTGGCCGCGGTCTGCGCGGACCTCGGCGGCGGCGGGCACCGCTTCGCGGCGGGGTTCTCCGCGCGGGGGGACGTGGACGCCACGGTCGGGCGGTTCCGGGCGGCGCTGGGCGCGCACGGCTGATTTCTTCTTCTTGGTAAGTACTAGGTGCAGAGAAAGAACTGATGAAGCGTAAAGGCACGGGCCCGGACGGACTGGTCATCGTCGACAAGCCGGAGGGCCTGACCTCGCACGGCGTGGTGGCCAAGCTGCGCTGGCTGGCCGGCACGAGGAAGGTCGGGCACGCGGGGACGCTGGACCCGATGGCGACCGGCGTGCTGGTGATCGGCGTCGAGCGGGCCACGCGGCTGCTCGGGCACCTGATGCTCACGGCGAAGACCTACGAGGCGACGATCCGCCTCGGGCAGACCACCGTCACGGACGACCGCGAGGGCGACGTCACCGCCTCGGCGGACGCCTCCGCGGTGGCGCGGGAGGCGATCGACGCCGGGATCGCGGCGCTCACCGGCGAGATCATGCAGGTGCCGTCGAAGGTCAGCGCGATCAAGATCGACGGGAAGCGCTCCTACGCCCGGGTCCGGGAGGGCGAGGACTTCGAGCTGGCGGCGCGGCCGACCACCATCCACTCCTTCGTGGTGCACGAGCAGCGCGCGGCGGTGGCGGAGGACGGCACCCCGGTGATCGACCTCGACGTCACGGTGGAGTGCTCCTCCGGCACCTACATCCGGGCCCTGGCCAGGGACCTGGGCGCGGGCCTCGGGGTCGGCGGTCACCTGACCGCCCTGCGGCGGACCAAGGTCGGGCCGTACGGGCTCGACTCGGCGCGGACGCTGGAGCAGCTGGAGGAGGCCGTCAAGGGGGAGGACGGCGCCCCGCTGGAGGTGCTGGCGATCGGGGACGCGGCAGCCGCGGCGTTCCCCCGCTGGGACGTCGACGCCGAGCAGGCCGAGCAGCTCTCGCACGGGACCCGCCTTAAGGCTCCGGGCCTGGGCGTGGACGGGCCGATCGCGGTCTTCGCGCCGGACGGGCGCTTCCTGGCCCTGATCGAGGAGAAGGCCGGCCAGGCCAAGCCGGTCGCGGTCTTCGTGGGCTGACGACGCACCCTGCCGGGGGCAGCGGACGGAATTGGTCATACCGGGGGCGCGGGGAACTGCGCGCTGCGGGAGGAAACGACCCGTGTGCCGGGTACGGACGCTCACTTGCAAGTGGATCTCCGTACCCGGCACACGGGTTTTCGTCTTCCGATTTCGCGCAGTTCCTCGCGCCCCTGACCGCCCTCCGGGCGGTCCGAGGGCGGTCCGAGGGCGGTCCGAGGGCGGTTCGAGGACGGTTCGAGGGTGGCCGGGTCGCGGTGAAGTTCATCCCTTCAGGTGAGTGGCGGTAGCGGTCCGGGTGGGAGCGGGCAGGTACCGGGCGGGTGTTGCCGGGGACGAGGGGCGGGCGTCGTGCTGCTGCGGATCTGCGGGGCGGACGGACTGGTGCGCGGGCTGGGCTTCGTGGCGGACCGGTCGGGCACCGTGGTGACGGCCCGTCAGGTGGTGGCGGGGGTCGCGGAGCTGGTGCTGCACACGGCGGGCGGGCAGGCCCGGGTGCTCGGGCGTGAGAGCGTGGAGGAGCTGCCCGGTGCGGGCTTGGCGCTGCTGCACACGGCGGGCGTCGGGGGCCTGCCCGATCAGCCGCCGCCGATCGCGGCGGGGGTGGGCAGCGGGCTGCTGACCGTCTGCCAACTCGCCGCCGGGGTGTGGGAGCTGACGCAGCTCCAGGGCGGCGTGCGGGCGGTCGGTCCGGACGGGGTGCTGGAGCTGGAGCTGCCGCAGCTGCGCGGCCCGGTGACGGCGGGCGCGCCGGTGCTGTGCGCGGAGAGCGGGGCGGTGCTCGGGGTGCTGGCGCCGGGGCCGGGTTCGCGGCCGGTCGCGCTGCCGCTGGACGGGCCGGAGCTGGCGGCGCTGCGGGCCAGGAACGCCGAGGCAGCCCCCGCGCACGGGCGGGCGCTCAACCTCGGTGGGGTGCTCCAACTGGCCTCGGTGCAGCTCGGTTCGGCCGGCGCCGGGCCGGGCCGGATCGCGGATCTGGCGGCCGACCGGGTGGACCGCCCGGACGGGCTGACCGGGGAGGAGCCGCAGGCGGTGGTGTCGGCGCTGCTCGGCCCGGCCGGGAGCGGGCGCTCCACCGAACTGGCGGCGTTGGCGGTCCGCCGGATGGGCGGGCCGGGGCCGCTGCCGACGATCTGGCTGCGCGGGGCCGATCTGCTGGCGGGGGAGCCCACTCCGGCCGCCGCGGTCCAGCGCCAACTGGGGCGGGCGGCGGGCCTGTTGGGCGTGCCGGAGCCGGGGCTGCCGGAGGTGCTGCTGGTCTGTGCGGCCGCGGAGCGGCCGCTGCTGGTGCTGCTGGACGGGCTGGAGGAGGCGCCGGCCGTCGTCACGGTGGAGTGGCTGGCGGGGACGGTGGAGTGGCTCGCGTTCGCCGGAGCGCGGCTGTTGGTGGCGGCCCGGCCGGAGGGCTGGCCGGGGTTGGCGGGGGCGGCGGTGCACGGGCTGGGGGAGCTGCCCGCCGAGGTGGCGGCCCGGGTGGCCCGCCGGTACGGGACGGAGCCCTTCGACGGGCGGCCGCTGGCACTGCGGCTGGCGGGCGAGACGGGAGCGCCGGCGGACCTGGCGGAGCTGTACGCGGGCTGGCTGGAGCGGGCTTGCCGGGAGGCGGCCCGGGCGGTGGCGGCGGCCGGGGCCGCCCGGCGGGCGGGGGCGCACCGGCGGGGCGGGCCGTCCCCGGAGCTGGCGGAGGCCCGGGAACGGGAGCGGGCGGGGGTGGTGGCGGAGCGGCTGCGGGAGGTGGCCCGCCGGATGCTGTCGAGCGGTCACGGCACCCTGGACGCGGCCGACTTCGACGAGCTCTTCCCGGCGGCGGGCGGCTGGGCCGGCGCGGCGTTGGGTGTCCCGCTGCTCGTCCCGGCGGGGCGCGGCTACCGCTTCCCGCACGAGGACCTCGCGGACTGGCTGCAGGCCGCCCAGCTCGACCTGGACGCGGCCCTGCGGCTGCTGCTCGGCGAGGTGGGGGGAGGCGGCGGCGCGGCGTACGGCGCTCCGGACGGGTCGGTGGGGCAGGGGGCGGCGTCCGGGACGGCGGGCGGCGCTCCGGACGGCCACCCCGACGAGTCGGTGAGGCGAGGGGTGGCGTCCGGGACGGCGGGCGGTGGCGCGCGGGACGGTGGGTCGGCGGGGAGCGCTGCCGCGGCCGGCCCGGGCGCCACGGCCCGCTCCGGCCCGTCGGAGGATCCCGCGCGCAGCCTGGGCGGTCCGCCCTCCTCCGGTGCCCCGTCCGGCCCCGCTTCGCCGTTCTCCGGCTCCGCGTCCGCGTCCGCCGAGGCCCTCGTCGGTTCCGCGTCGGGTGCGGGCTCCGCCCCGGCTGCCTCCGAGTTCCCGTCCGGCCTGACTTCGCCCTTCGCGGGCTCCCCCTCCGTCCCCGCCCCCGTCGGTTCCGCGTCCGGTGCCGGCTCCGCCCGGGCCGTCTCCGAGCTCCCGTCCGGCCCGGCTTCGCCGTTCTCCGGTTCGCCCTCCGTCCCTGCCCCGGTCCCCGCCGGAGGCGTGCCGCGGTGGCGGGTCGGGGTGGTGGGGTGGGCGCTGCGGCGGGTGGCGGAGCGGTACGGGGCGCAGGGGTTGGACGGGTGGTTGTGGCGGTTGTGGCGCGGGGTGGAGACGGCGCCGGGGCCGGAGGAGGGTTGGTGGGCGCGGCGGCTGCTGGTGGACGGGCTGGGGTTCGGGGCCGGCCCCGCCGCGCACCGGGAGCTGCTGGAGCGGATCGCCGAGCGCGGTGGCGGCGGCCTGGAGCCGGGGTTCTGGACCGGGCTGCCGCTGCCGGTGGAGGACCGGGTGGGGCTGTTGCGGCGCCTGGTGACGGCGGGTCAGCCGGTCGGTCCGGCGGTGGCGGCGCTGTTGGCTGCCGAGCCTCGGGAGGTGCTGCCGCTGCTGTGCGGCTGGTACCGGAAGACCGGCGGCAGTGCGGCGGGCGACCTCGCGGACGACCTGCTCTTCGCGCACCGGCACGGTGCGGTGGACGACCTGACGGAGTGTCTGGCGATCGCCGCCCATCCCCGGGCGGACGCGCTGCTGGCCCGGCTGGCCGCGGAGGAGCCCTCGGCGCTGTGCCGGGCGGTGGACCGGTGGAGCCACCGGCCGGGCCCGCACTGGCACGTGGCGGCGGCGGTGCACGGGCTGCGGGTGGCCCCGTACGCCGCCGGGACGGGGGCCGAGCTGCTGTGGCACGCCGCCCGGACGCTGCTCGCCCGGGAGGAGGAACCGGCGCTGCACGGTGCGGCGTTGGCCCTGCTGGTGCGGGAGCCGGCGGGCCGGGTGCGGCACCTGGAGCGGGCGCTGGAGGCGTTCCTGCGGGACGATCCCTTCGTCACCGCCGAGGCGCTGGCCCCGGTGCTGGCGGACGAGCCGGGGCCGGTGCTGGCGGCCTTCCGGCGGCGGCTGGCGGAGCCCGGGGCGGCGGTGGCGGAGGTGCTGCGGGTGCTGGCCGGGCAGCCGGGCCCCGAGCTGCTCGGTCCGGCCCTGGACCTGGCCGCCGAGCTGCTGGAACGCGCGGAGCGGGAGGGCGGCCCGGCCCGCGAGCGGACGGCTGGTCAGGTCGTCGAGCACCTGGTGGGACTGCTGGCGGGCCCGGCCGGTCCGGAGGCGGTGGTGGCCGCGGCGGCGGGCGGGCCGCCCGGGCTGCGCGCGGCGCTGGCGCTGCTGCTGACCGAGCCGGAGCACCCCACCGGGCTGCTGGCCGCGCTGCTGGCCGAGGAGCGGGACCCGCTGGTGCTGGTGCCGGTGGTGGAGCGGCTGGCGGCCCGCTATGACGGCGAACCGCCTGACGGCACCAGGGAGTTGGTGCGGATCGCGGCGCAGGGCGGCGGGCCCGGGGTGGACGCCGCGCTGGTCCGCGGGGCGGGCCGCTCGGCCGGGTTCGCCCGGCTGCTGGCCCACTGGCCGCCGGACGAGCCGGGTCCGTGCGGTGGCCCGTTGCTGACCCGGATGCGGCTGTTGGCGGCCGACGGGCGGGACCCTCAGTACGCGGCGGCGGAGGCCGAGCGCTGCGCCTTGGTGCGGACGCCGCGCGCAGCTGCGGTTCCGGTGCCGACACAGCATCGGGCGCATGGCACGCTATAGGGGTCCGGTAAGGAAGCGAGGGCGTGCGGTGACCGCACGCCGGTTCGGGAACAAGGAGCGGTCAGGTGCAGCGCTGGCGTGGCCTGGAGGAGATCCCCGGGGACTGGGGGCGCAGCGTCGTCACCATCGGATCGTTCGACGGTGTGCACCGGGGCCACCAGCTGATCATCGGCCGGGCCGTGGAGCGGGCCCGGGAGCTCGGGGTGAAGGCGGTCGTGGTCACCTTCGACCCGCACCCGAGCGAGGTCGTCCGGCCGGGCAGCCACCCGGCCCTGCTGGCGCCGCAGCCGCGGCGGGCGGAGCTGATCGAGGGGCTGGGCGTGGACGCGGTGCTGGTGCTGCCGTTCACCGCCGCGTTCTCCCAGGAGTCCCCGGAGACCTTCGTGCGGACCGTCCTGGTGGAGGCGCTGCACGCGAAGCTGGTCATCGAGGGCCCGAACTTCCGGTTCGGCCACAAGGCGGCGGGGAACGTCGCGCTGCTGGCCGAGCTGGGCCGGGCGGACGACTTCGCGGTGGAGGTGCTCGACCTGGAGCTGCGCGGCACGGCCGGGGACGGCGTGCCGTTCTCCTCCACGCTGACCCGCCGACTGGTCGCCGAGGGAGAGGTGGAGGCCGCCGCCGAGGTGCTCGGCCGTCCGCACCGGGTCGAGGGCGTGGTGGTCCAGGGTGCCCAGCGCGGGCGGGAGTTGGGCTACCCGACGGCCAACGTGGACACCGTCGCGCACAGCGCGGTCCCGGCCGACGGCGTCTACGCGGGCTGGCTGACCGCCGACGGCGAGCGGATGCCGGCGGCCATCTCGGTCGGCACCAACCCGACCTTCGACGGGACCCACCGGACGGTCGAGGCCTATGCCATCGACCGGGTCGGCCTGGACCTGTACGGCCTGCACGTGGCCGTGGACTTCCTGGCCTACCTGCGCGGGATGGAGAAGTTCGACTCCATCGAGGCGCTGCTCGACCGGATGGCCGACGACGTGAAGCGGGCCCGTGAGCTGACCGACTCGGCGCTCTGACCCGGCACTCTCGCCCGGGGTCTGACGGACCGTACGCCGGAGGGCGGCCCACCGAGCTGGTGGGCCGCCCTCCGGCGTGACGGGTGCTACTGCTGCTGCTGGGGCGGCGGCGGGTAGCCGTACCCGGGCTGCTGCGGGGGCTGCTGCGCCCACTCCTGGGGCAGCGGCTGCTGCGGGTAGCCGTACTGCTGCGGGGGCTGCTGCTGGGGGGCCCAGGGCTGGCCCTGCGGCGGGTAGCCCGGCTGCTGGCCCTGCTGGGGCGGGTAGCCGCCCTGCTGGGGGTAGCCCGGCTGCTGGCCCTGCTGCTGCGGGTAGCCGCCCTGCTGGGGGTAGCCGCCCTGCTGCTGGGGCTGGCCCCAGCCGCCGGCCGCGTGCTGGGCGCGCATGATGTCCTCGCCGACCAGGGTGGCGAGTTCGAAGTAGGCGTCGCGGACCTTGGGGCGCATCATCGCGAGGTTGACCTCGGCGCCGGCCGCCAGGCTCTCGTCGAAGGGCACCACCACGACGCCGCGGCAGCGGGTCTGGAAGTGCGCGACGATGTCCTCGACCTTGATCATCTTGCTGGTCTCGCGGACCCCGGAGACCACCGTGATGGCGCGCTGCACCAGGTCGGCGTAGCCGTGCGCGGAGAGCCAGTCCAGCGTGGTGGAGGCCGAGCTGGCGCCGTCCACGCTGGGCGTGGAGACGATGATCAGCTGGTCGGCCAGGTCGAGCACGCCGCGCATCGCGCTGTAGAGCAGGCCGGTGCCGGAGTCGGTCAGGATGATCGGGTAGTGCTGCCCGAGCACCTGGATCACCTGGCGGTAGTCCGAGTCGTTGAAGGTGGTCGAGACGGCCGGGTCGACGTCGTTGGCCAGGATCTCCAGGCCCGAGTGCAGGTCCTGCGAGGTGAACTGACGCACGTCCATGTAGCTGCGCAGGTGCGGGATGGCGGTCACCAGGTCGCGGATGGTCGCGCCGGTCTGCCGCTTCACCCGGCGGCCGAGCGTGCCGGCGTCCGGGTTGGCGTCGATCGCGATGACCTTGTCCTGGCGCTCGGTGGCCAGCGTGGCGCCCAGCGCGGTGGTCGTGGTGGTCTTGCCGACGCCGCCCTTGAGGCTGATGACGGCGATCCGGTAGCAGGAGAGCACCGGGGTGCGGATGACCTCCAGCTTGCGGGCCCGGTCGGCCTGGGCCGCCTTCCCGCCGAACTTCAGCCGGGACTCGCGCTGCTGCTTCGGCTGGCCGCGCAGCAGGCGGTCCGAGGAGAGCTCCACGGCCGCGGTGTAGCCGAGCGCGGCGCCGTGCGCCATCGGCTGCTGCTGGCCCTGCCCCTGGAAGGCGACCGGTGCCTGCGGCACGGCCTGCTGCGGGTACGGCTGCTGCACCTGCTGCTGGGGGTACGGCTGCGGTGCGGCCTGCTGGGGCACGGCCTGCGGCCAGCCGCCCTGCCGCGGGTCCACCGGCTGCTGCGGCGGGGCGGTCTGAGGGTGCGTCGGCTGCTGGGGCCACGGCCCGGGCTGCGGACCGGGCGGGACGGCCCCGCCCTGCTGCGGGTACGGCGGCTGCGGCGGGCCGGGCTGGGCGTGCGACGGCTGGGCGTGCGGCGCCTGGGGGTGCGGCGGCTGGGCCTGGACGGGCTGCTGCGGCACCGGGCCGGGGACGGCCTGCCCGTCCGCGGGAGCGGGGGCCGGAGCGGGGGCGGGCACCGGAGCGGGCGGCACGGGGGCCACGGGCGCCGGCGCGGACTGCAACTCGACCGGGGCGGGCGCCGGTTGGCCGTGGTCGGTGACCGGCGGCAGCACGGCGGTCTCGACCACCTCGGCGGGCGCGGGCGCGGGGGCCGGAGCCGGGACGGCGGGCGCGGGAGCCACCGGCGCGGGCGTCTCGGCGACCGGGGCCGCGGCCACCGGTGCGGGCGGAGCGACCGGGCCCGGCGGATGTGGGTCGGCTGGCTCATGTACCGGCGGGCCAGCGAGATGACCTGGCCGGGCATGGTGGCCGAGAAGAGCAGGGTCTGCCGCTT
>NZ_JBSGEL010000131.1:0-12014 GCF_053602875.1 Kitasatospora sp. NPDC004289
CCCGCCAGTGAGCGGCTCGGGGTGACTGCCAAGTACTCCATACGAAACACGATCGAAAAGGCCGTCGACGGATGGCTTGAGCACAGGCGAGCGGGCGGGCCAGCCGGGCGCCGAGCAGGCCGCCGAGGGAGGGCAGCGCGAAGGCGAGGCCGTACTGCCAGGGGGCGAAGCCGAGCTGACCGAGCATCAGCACGGCGAGCAGCGGTTCGGTGGCGGTGACCAGCCCGTTGAAGAGGGCGGTGTGCAGCAGCAGCGGCCGCAGCACCGGGTCGGCGAGGATCAGCCGCCAGCCGTCGAACAGTTCCCGCCGCCGCCCGGCCCCGGTCCCAGCCGCTGCCCTCAGCTCCACCCTCGGCTCCGCCCCGGGCCCTGGACGTCCCGACGCCGCGAGCCCCAGCGCCGAGAGCAGGTAGCTCACCGCATCGGCCGTCACCGTCGCGACCGGCCCCAGCAGCCCGGCCAGCACTCCGCCGAGCGGCGGGCCGATCGCCGTAGCCGTCCAGGAAGCCGCCTCCAGACGGGAGTTGGCGGCCAGCAGCTCGCCACCCGGGAGCAGCTCGCGCAGGTACGCGCCGGAGGCCGCGCGGAAGGTGGTCTCGGCCGCCGCCAGCAGCGCCGCGACGGCCAGCAGCCAGGGCAGGGTGAGCAGGCCGAGCGCGTACCCGGCGGGGACGGTCAGCAGCGCGCCGCACCGCACCAGGTCCGCGGCCACCAGGACCGGCCGCCTGCGCCGGTGCTCCGCCCACGCCCCGAGCGGCAGCGCCGCCGCGGCTCCGGTCAGCGCGGCCGCCGAGGAGAGCAGGGCGACCTCGGCCGGGCCGGCGTGCAGCACCCCGACCGCGATCGCCGGGAAGGCGCCGAAGGCCAGCCAGGTGCCGAGCGCGCTCGCGCCGTACGCACCCAGGAACCACCCGAACCGACGCCCCATCAGCTCGCACCCTCCCCCGGCCCGCCACAACCGGCAGGCGACCTCCGGCATCAAATCTCTCGGGATCCTCGGAGTTCAAACAACGATCCGGCCACCAGCCACAACCACAGGTTGTTCCCGTACAGTGGCGGACCATGGACCTCGACACCGTCCGGACCTTCGTGGCCGCCGCCGACTCCGGCCGGTTCCAGGAGGCCGCCGACGAGCTGACGCTCACCCAGCAGGCCGTCTCCAAACGGATCGCCGCACTGGAGCGCAGCCTCGGCGTGCGGCTGTTCACCCGCACCCCGCGCGGCGCGGAGCTGACCATCGACGGCCGGGCCTTCCTCCCGCACGCCCGCGAGCTGCTGCGCGCCGCCGAGCGCGCGCTGGCCTCCGTCCGCACCGGCCACCGGGCGCTGCGGATCGACGTGCTGAACTCGCGCGGCGCGGGCTCCGGTCTGATGCGCGGCTTCCACGAGACGCACCCGGAGACCGAGTTGGACGTGCTGATGCTGCTGGACGTCGAGCAGGCGGTGGCCGCGCTCCGCTCGGGGGCGCTCGACGGGTCGTTCCGCGCGGTGGCCGCGCCCGGGCACCCGCTGCCCGAGGAGCTCCGCTCCGTCCGGGTGCTGGACGAGCCGCTGCACCTGCTCACCGGCCCGGACCACGCGCTGGCCCGCGCCAGGTCCGTGACGCTCGCCGAGCTGGCCGCGCACCGGATCTGGATGCCGGGCCTGCTGCCCGGCAGCGAGTGGGCCGCCTACTACGCGGAGCTGACCGCGGAGTTCGGCCTCACCATCGAGGCGACCGGCCCCAACTTCGGCTCCGACGCCCTCCTCGACACCATCGCCGACACCCCGGCGCTGGCCACCTTCATGGGCGGCCACACCCGCCTGATCTGGCCCGCCGGGCACGACCTGCGCCGCATCCCGGTCACCGACCCGACGCCGGTCTACCCGCACTCCTTCCTCTGGCACCGCGACAACCCGCACCCGGCCCTGGCCGCCCTGCGCACCCACCTCGCCGCCACCGCCCCCGGCCACGACGCCCCGGGCACCTGGACCCCCTCCTGGACGCCGCGCCGCTGACCCGCGCGGCACTGACCCGCCGTCAGACCCCGCGGTCCCCTCGATCCCCGCGGTCCGCCCGGGCCCCGTACCGCAGCCCGTCCAGGAGCAGGTCGAGCAGCCGGCCCACCCGCTCCGCCTGACCGGGGGTGCCGGTGAGCTGGGCGACGCCGGTCAGGCTCAGGCCGACGTCGAAGGCCTCGACGTCCGAGCGCAGCAGCCCCGCCTCGGCCCCGGCCCGCAGCAGCGAGTCGATCGCGCCGCCGAGCCGCTCCAGGGTCTCGGCGAACGGGTCGGCGCCGGAGGCCACGGCGGCGCGCAGCGCGTCCGCCATGCCCTGCTTGGCGGTCAGGTACGCGATGAACCCGTCCATCCACAGCCGCATCGCCCGGTCCGGCGGGTAGGCGTCCAGCAGTTCGGCGGCGCTGTCGCAGACCCGGGCCAGCTCGTTGCGGTAGGCCGCCTCGACCAGTTCCTCCCGACGGGGGAAGTGGCGGTAGAGGGTGCCCGAGCCGACGCCGGCCGCCTTGGCGATGGCGTCGAGCGGCACGTCGGGGCCCTGCTCGGCGAAGGCGCGGACGGCCGCTTCGAGGATGCGCTCCCGGTTGCGGCGGGCGTCGGCCCGCAGGGGGGCGGGCTGGCTCGGCTGGCTCGGCACGGGTGGTTCCTTTCGTCGGGTCATCAGTCTACTTGGACAAACGGGGAGTCCTCCGGTTACCTTCGAATGGAACCGGGGAGTTCCCCGTTTCGCCCCTGCCGCCCCGACCCCGTCCCGCTGGAGGGCCCCATGACCACCACCGAGAAGACCGTCCTGATCACCGGCACCTCCTCCGGCATCGGCCTGGCCGCCGCGCTCGGCGCCGCCCGGGCGGGCTGGACCGTCATCGCCACCATGCGCGACACCGGCAAGGCCGAGCCCCTGCTCAAGGCGGCCGCCGAGGAGGGGCTCGCCGAGCGGATCCGGATCAAGCGCCTGGACGTGGTCGACCCGGCGAGCGTCACCGCCTGCCTGGACGAGGTGATCACCGAGTACGGCCGCCTCGACGCGCTGGTCAACAACGCCGGTGCCGCCGGGGTCGGCACCGTCGAGCAGATGGGCGTGGACGCCGTCCGGGCCACCATGGAGGTCAACTTCTTCGGCGTGGTGACCACCACCCACGCCGCCCTCCCCCACCTGCGCGCCTCCGGCGGCCGGATCGTCACCGTCACCAGTGTCGGCGGCATCGTCGGCCAGCCCTTCAACGAGGCGTACTGCGCGGCCAAGTTCGCGGTCGAGGGCTTCATGGAGTCGCTCGCCCCGGTCGCCGCCACGGTGGGCGTCGGCGTCACCGTGGTCGAACCGGGCGCGGTGGCCAGCGAGTTCGTCGCCAACATCGGGCTGGACGTCCCGGCCGCACTGGCCGCGGCCGGCCCCTACGCGCCCGCCCTCCAGGCCTACCTCGCCCGCACCCAGACCTCCTTCGCCAACGCCCAGTCCCCGGCCGAGGCGGCCGAGCCGATCCTGGCCGCCCTGACCGAGGAGCGGCCGGCCTTCCGCCTGCAGACCTCGCAGTGGGCCCGGGACTTCACCGCGCCCAAGCTGGCCGACCTCGACGGCTCCGCGGTCCAGGACATGACCCGCACCTGGGTGAGCTGACCACAGGACACCACCCCAGCAGCAGCTACGGTGCGGCCATGAGTCCCGACATGACGCCGGATCAGATGCTGCGGGCCGTCAACGCCCTGGAAGCCGCCTGGAAGCAGGACGACCGGGCCCTGACCGCCCTGGCCCGGGGCGGCCAGGGCGAGCCGGCCCTCGCCGTGCTGCTCGCCCGGTACAGCGCCTACGCGCTGGAACTGCTGCTCACCGAGGCCCTGCGCCTGGCCGACCGGCCGCCGGCCGAGCGCGAGTCCCAGCTCGCGACGCTGGAGAAGGGCGTCTCCTCCCGCCTGCTGATCCAGTGGTCCTACCTGCTGGCGAGCTGGGCCAGGACCGTACCCGACACCCCGGCGGGCAACGGCGGCCTGGCCCGCGCCGCCCTCCAGTCGATGACCGCCTTCACCCGCGACGGCGACCCGGGCAACGACGTGCCCGCCCTGCTCGCACACCTTCGGGCGAACGCCACCGCCCGCGCCTGACGGGGCGCTCACCCCGCTCAGCCGAGGGCGCGCAGCAGCTCGTGCGCGCGGCGCTGGCGGTCGAGGAAGACCTCCAGCGCCGCCGCCAACTCCCGCTCCGACGCCAGCGCTTCCGGCACCAGCTCGGCGACCAGCCGCAGATGCCCGCGCTCACGGACCAGGGCCGGCTGCCCGAGGTGGAAGTACCCGGAGTCGGGCTCCAGGTGCAGCGCGAGGTACGGGCCCGCCAGCCCGGCTGCCATCCACTCCTCGTACGCGCCCATCGCCGACCAGACCACCACCGGCCCGCCCGGCGCCGACGCCGACACCAGGCAGACGCTCGGGCGGCCGGCCACGTCGACGGTGCTGGTGGCGTACGGGTCCAGCTCGCGGGGGTGCAGCTCGGGACGGGCCAGAAGGTCGAGGGCGCCCCGGATCAGGGTGGCGAGGTCGGCGGCGATCGGAGGTCTCCTGGGGTTCGGGGCCGGACGCCGCCATCGTAGGCACGGGCGGTGACACCGGCCCCAAGCCCCGTGCCAGGGGCGGTTTTCCGCCATTTCCGCCCCGGAGCGCGCCGGACCTTCGTGTGCGATGAACGTGGAGTTAGAGTGATTTGGTTGCCTAGGGAAACCGATTCACGAGAGCGACCGAGGTGCCCACCATGCAGGTGACCGTTGACCAGGACCGGTGCTGCGGCTCCGGCCAGTGCGTGCTGACCGCCCCCGCCGTCTTCGACCAGAGCGAGGACGACGGCCTGGTGGAGCTGCTGGACCCGGCCCCCGGGCCCGCCGAACGCCCGGCCGTCCGGCTCGCCGCCGCGCTGTGCCCGGGCGGGGCCATCACCCTGACGGACGATCAGGCCTGAGAACGCCCGGCCCCAAGCCGCAGCCCGGCCCCGAGCCGCCGCCCGTCCCCGCCACCCCCGCTGGACCTTGGAAGGAGCGCCGCACCATGAGCATCGACACCCCCGCGCCGCCGCAGGGCCACGCCCGCCCCGCCCCCACCGAGCTGCCCGCGGCCCCCGGCCGCTGCCCCTTCGACCCGCTGCCCGCCTACCGGGACGCCTCCCGCCTCGCCCCCGTCTCCGAGGCCCGCCTCTGGGACGGCACCTCCTGCCACCTGGTGACCGGCTTCCAGGAGATCCGCACCGCCCTCTCCGACCCGCGCTTCAGCGCCGACGCGCGGCACCCGGGCTTCCCCTTCCTCTCCCCCGGCCGGCGGGAGATCACCACCCGCACCACGCCCAGCTTCATCCGCCTCGACGACCCCGAGCACGCCCGCCAACGCCGCATGCTCACGGGCGAGTTCATCATCAAGCGGGTGGAGGCGATGCGTCCCGAGATCCAGCGGATCGTGGACGAGGCGCTGGACCGGATGACCGCCGGCGGCGGTCCGGCCGATCTGGTGGCCGAATTCGCCCTCCCCGTCCCCTCCTTGGTGATCTGCCTGCTGCTCGGCGTCCCGTACCGGGACCACGACTTCTTCCAGCGGCACAGTCGCAGCCTGCTGGACCTGGCCGCCACCCCCGAGGAGGTGACGGCGGCCGTGGACGCGCTGACCGGCTACCTCACCGAACTCGCCGAGGCGAAGGGGCGCACCCCGGACGACAGCCTGATCAGCCGTCTGGTCGCACGCGGCGAGCTCACCACCGCCGAGGCCGCCTCGATGGGCCTGCTCCTGCTGGTGGCCGGGCACGAGACCACCGCGAACATGACCGCGCTCGGTACCCTGGCCCTGCTGCGCAGCCCGGAGCAGGCCGAACGGCTGCGCAGGGAGCCGGAGTTGACCAACAGCGCGGTGGAGGAGCTGTTGCGCTACCTGACCATCGTGCACCACGGGGTGCCCCGGGTGGCGCTGGCCGACGTCCAGCTGGGCGACACCCTGGTCCGGGCCGGCGAGGGCGTGCTCTGCATGCTCTCCACCGCCAACCGGGACGAGGAGCTGTTCACCGGGCCGGACGCCCTGGACATCACCCGGGACGCCCGGCGCCACCTCGCCTTCGGCTTCGGCGTGCACCAGTGCCTGGGCCAGCCGCTGGCCCGGATCGAGCTGCGGATCGCCCTGCCCACCCTGCTGCGCCGCCTGCCCGGTCTGCGGCTGGCGGTCCCCTACGAGGAGCTGGAGTTCCGCAGCTCCTCCGCCGTGCACGGCCTGCGGGAGCTGCCCGTCGCCTGGTGAGCCGTCACCCGCCGTTGCCCGGGCCCGCCTTCCGGCGAGGGCCCGGGCAGCGGCACTCACGCCGAGCGCAGCGCCTCCGTGGGCGAGGCCCGCGCCGCCCGCAGCGCGGGGTAGATCCCCGCAGCCGCGGCCACCGCCACCGCCACCGCGGGCCCGGCGAGCAGGGTGTAGGGCGGGACGGTGGCCGGCCAGCCCTGGGCCAGTGCGTAGCCGTACACGGTGAGGCCGCCCAGCAGCAGGCCACCTACGCCGCCGACGAAGCCGGTCAGTACCGCCTCCAGCAGGAACTGCGCCGCGATCTGGCCGCCGCGCGCGCCCAGCGCCCGCCGCAGTCCGATCTCGCCCCGTCGCTCCATCACGCCCACCACCATGGTGTTGGCGATGCCGACCCCGCCCACCAGCAGCGCCACCGCGGCCAGCGCCAGGACCAGGCCGGTGAGCGCGGAGCGGGTCTCGGCCCGGGCGGCCAGCAGGTCCGAGGGGCGGCTGACCGCCACCGTGGCCGGGCTCGCCGGGTTGGCGCTGGCCGCCGCCACGGCCTGGACCTGCGGGACGCGTTCGGGGTGCGAGCGCAGGTAGACGGTGGCGGCGGTGCCGTCCGCGCCGAGGTGGGCGACCGCCTGCGGCCAGCCGACCAGGGCCGTGGTGGCGAGCTCGGGCGCCAGCTCGTTCGGCGCCAGCACGCCGAGCACGGTGTACCACTGGCCGCCCAGCCAGACCCGCTCGCCCGGGGCCCTCACGCCGAGCCGCTCTGCGGTGCGGTCACCGAGCACGGTGACCGGGAGGTGCTCCGCAGCCGGGTCCAGCCAGCGCCCGCTGCCAAGGGTGGCGTGCAGCACCTCCAGCAGGTTCAGCCGGGCGGCCAACACCGTGATGCTGTTGGTCTGTTGGGGCGGGACCAGGTCGTTGCGGTAGACCTCGGCCCGGGTGGCACCGGTCGCGGTGACCTGCTGGACGGGGCCGATCGCAGCGAGCATCGTCTCGGCGGTGGGCGGCAGCGGCACCGGCCGCTGGTCGCTGCCCTTGCCCGGGGTCACGGTGATCAGGTTGGAGCCGAGCCGGTCCAGCCTGCTCAGCAGGTGCTCCTGGTTGGAGCTGGAGATCCCGGTGACCGCGACCACGGCGGCGATGCCCAGCGCGATGCCGAGCGCGGACAGCGCGGTCCGCAGCCGCCGGGTGCGCGGCCCGATCATGCCGAGCCGGAGCAGGTCGACGGGGCGCAGCCTGACCCGCCGTCGGCCCGGGTCCTGACGGGTCGCCTGACGCGGCTCCCGACGGGGTTCCTGACGGGGCTTCACGCGCCACCTCCGGCCCTCGCGGGCCCGCGTTCGTCGAAGGCGATCCGCCCGTCGTGGATGCCGACCCGCCGGGGGAAGGAGGCGGCCAGCTCGCGGTCATGGGTGATCACCACGACCGTGGTGCCGTCGGCGTTCAGGGTCCGCAGCAGCTCGACCACGCCCTCCCCGGAGGCGCTGTCCAGCGCCCCGGTGGGCTCGTCGGCGAGCAGCAGGGCCGGGCGGCCGACCAACGCCCGGGCGATGGCGACCCGTTGGCGCTCACCGCCGGAGAGCTGGTCCGGGTGGTGGTCCAGCCGGTGGCCGAGGCCGACGGAGCGGAGCGTCTCCACCGCCCGCGCCCGACGCTCGGCCGCCGGGGCGCCCCCGTACAGCAGGCCGGTGGCCACGTTCTCCACCGTGCTGAGCCCGGGCAGCAGGAAGAACTGCTGGAAGACGAAGCCGATCCGGTGCGCCCGCAGCGCGGCCAGCTCGGGCTCGGAGAGCCCGGCCAGGTCGCGGCCCTCGAACCGCAGCCGGCCGGAGCTGGGCCGGTCGAGCGAGCCGAGCAGGGCCAGCAGGGTGGACTTGCCGGAGCCGGACGGGCCGACCACGGCGAGCAGTTCACCGGCCTCGACGCTCAGGTCGACCTCGTGCAGCACCCGCAGCGGCGGAGCGCCCGGGTACTCCTTGACCACACCGGACAGCTCCAGCACGGGATGCGTGAACTCATCCGTCCGGGACGTCACTTGGGGATCACCACCTGGGCACCGGCCGCCACGTCCCCGGTGATCTGGGCCTTGGCGTCGGCGATCAGCCCGAGCTGGACCCGGACCAGCCGGGTGGCGCCGCCCTCGGAGACCCGCACCCCGTAGCCCCCGCCGTCCAGCGCGAGCAGCGCGGTGACGGGGACGATCAGCGCGTGCTCGGCGGTGTCGCCGACCACGCTGACCGTCACCGGCGAGGGCCCGGCCTGCTGGGCCTTCTCCTGGCCGTCCAGCACCAGGGTGGCGGTGGTCTTGGCCCCCGGTCCGTCGGCGCCCCCGCCCGCCTTGTCGTCTCCGCCCGCCGAGCCGCGCACCAGCGAGCGGACCCGGCCGTCGACGGTGGAGCCGTCGGCCAGCCTGATCCGGACCCGCCCGTCGGGCTTGAACCGGGAGACCTGGTTCTCGGCGGGCTGCACGGTGACCACCAGGTCGGTGCGGGTCACGGTCAGGACCGGGCCGCTGCCGAGGGCCGAGCCGAGCTGGGCACCGAGCTGCTGGATGCGCACCGCCTTCTCCGGCAGCATGACCACGCTGCCGAGCGCCACCGTGCCGGTCTCCCTGACGCCCAGTGACTTCTGCCAGCGCTTCACGGCCGTGGCGGTGTCCGGGGTGAACTTCCGGTCGGCGGTCAGGCCGAGCCCCTTGGCGAAGCCGAGGTCGATCAGGTTGCGTTTCAGCTGCTCGACGTCCGGCCCCTCGGGCACCTCCGGCCCCAGGTCCCGCCAGAGCGGGCGCTGACCGGTCATCAGCACCACCGGCTGCCCGTCGCTCTCGTAGAGCCGCTCCCCCGCCCTGACCACCGCGCCGACGGCGGGCAGCGCGGTGAGCACGCCCTTGCCGGCGGCGGCCACCTGCACGGGGGCGTCGTGCACCAGCGTCCCGGTGAGCTGGATGCTGCTGGACAGCGATCCCTGTTCGACCGTCACCAGGTCGAAGGCCACGGCGGCCGGCCCGGCGGCCGCTCCGCCGCGCTCCCACGGCACACCCAGCGCGGCGGCGGTGCCGCCGGCCGCGACCACGGCCACCAGCACCGGGACCACCAGCCGGCGCCGCCCGCGGGCCTCCTCCCCGCGTCCCACGCTCACTCCCCGATCCGGTAGCCGGGCATCGGGAACCGCTCGTCACAGGCCTTGCCCGCCACGCTCCACTTCGTGGCGTCGAACACCGCGCGCGGGATCACCACGATCCCGTCCTTCGGGTCCGGGTCCGGCATGTCGGGGTAGCCGTTCTGCCGCACGCAGGCCACCCACTTGCGGCCCATCTCGACGAACTTGGCCTTGTTCGCCTGCTGCACCTGGTGGATGCCGGGCACCTTCTCGTCGCAGATCCGGGTCGCGGTCTCGTAGCCGTCCGGCAGGCCGGTGTCGGTGCGCGCGGCGGGGAAGCCGATGTTGCCGTCCTTGTCCTGCTCGACACCGGTCTGCCCCTGCTTGTGCATGCAGTCCACCCAGGCCCGGCGGACCTGGTCGTCGTCCTGCGGCTTCGCCCGCCCCGAGCCGCCGGCCCCGGCGACCTCGGGCGCGGCGCTCCCCGACGAGCAGCCGGCCGTCAGCAGCACCGCCACGGCAGCGGCGGCGCCGATCCACCGGACGCCCCTCCTCGAAATGCTCTCCATGTCCACTCTCCCTGGCTGTCTCGGATGACCTCCACCAGGTCTACGGGCCGCGCGGTGAGGCACCGGTGACTGCGCGCCTAACCGGCGGCTAACGCCGGGCCCGGCAGGCTGGGGGCCCAGGGGCCGGAAGCGGGAGAACGGAGCGGGACGGGTCATGCGGGTGCTGATTGTCGAGGACGAACGGGAGCTGGCCGCGATGCTCGCCGAGGGGCTGCGCGGCGAGGGCATGCTCTGCGACGTCGCCCACGACGGCCTGGAGGCGCTGCGGCGGACCGGCGAGGCCGACTACGACGTGGTGATCCTCGACCGCGACCTGCCCGCGCTCGGCGGTGACGCCGTCTGCCGGGCGCTGGCCGCCGCCGGGCACCCGGCCAGGATCCTGATGCTCACCGCCGCCGGCTCGCTCTCCGACCTGGTGGAGGGCCTGGGCCACGGGGCGGACGACTACATGGCCAAGCCCTTCTCCTACCTCGAACTGGTCGCCCGGCTGCGGGCGCTGGGCCGCCGCACGGCCGCCAACCGCGCCCCGCTGGTGCTCAGCCGGCGCGGCGTCAGCCTCGACACCGTTCGGCGGGTGGCCGAACGGGACGGCCGGCCGCTGCAGCTGACGCCGCGTGAGCTCGGCGTGCTGGAGGAGCTGCTGGCCGCCGACGGCGCGCCGGTGGCCACCGAGGACCTGCGGGAGCGGTTGTGGGACACCGCCGTCGACCCGGCCACCACGGCCGTCCGCGTCACGGTGCACGCGCTGCGCCGCAAGCTCGGCGACCCACCGCTGATCGTGCACGACCCCGGCTTCGGGTACCGGCTGTGAAGCGCCCCGGGAGGCCCGGCCGGCTGCCGCTGCGCGGCCGGCTGGCCCTGGTCACCACCGGGGTGTTCGCGGTGCTCGGCTGCGGGATGCTCGCGCTGAACCTGCTGAGCGCCCGTCAGCTCATCCAGGCCAACCGGGACCTGCTGAGGCCGTTGCCCCTGGAGCCCGCGACGCCCGTCCCCTCCCCGGAGACCGGCTTCCCGGCGCCCGAGGGCGGTGTCCCGACGTCCGGGAGCAGCACCCCGGCCGCCCTGACCACCCCGGCCCAGGGCTTCGACGACTTCCGCAACACCATCCTCTCCGACCTGCTGACCCGCTCCCTGCTGCTGCTCGCCGTCTTCACCCTGCTGGCCGCGCTGCTGGCCTGGTGGGCCGGACGCCGCTCGCTGGCCCGCCTGCACCAGGTCACCGCCACCGCCCGCCGGATCAGCGCCGACCGCAGCCTGGACGAGCGGCTCGCGCTGGACGGGCCGTACGACGAGATCCGCGAGCTCGGCGACACCTTCGACGCCATGCTCGACCGGCTGGGCCGCGCCTTCACCGCGCAGCGGCGGTTCACCGCGCTCGCCTCGCACGAGCTGCGCACCCCGCTGACCGTGCAGCGCACCGCGCTGGAGATCCCGCTCGCCCAGGGCCGGGTACCGGACGGCCTGCGACCGGCGGTGGAGCGCGCGCTGGCCGCCAACGCCCGTACCGAGAGCCTGATCTCGGCCCTGCTGACCCTGGCCCGGGGCGAGAGCGGCACCCTGCACCCGCGGCGCACCGACCTGGCCGACGCCGCCTCGGCGGCGGCCCGTGAGCTGGCCGAGGAGGCCGGCGCCGCCGGGGTGGCGCTGACCGTCTCCCCGGACCCGGCGCCGCTGGAGGGCGACCCGGAGCTGCTCCACCAGCTGGTGCTCAACCTGCTGGCCAACGCCGTCCGGCACAACCACCCGGGCGGCACCGCGGAGCTCGGCACCGGATCCGCCGACGGAGCCGCCCTCCTGACGGTCACCAACACCGGGCCGGTGCTCGACCCGGAGGAGGTCCCGGCGCTCTTCACGCCGTTCCACCGAGGCCGGAGCCGTGCCCAGAGCACGGGCGCGGGCACGGGCGCGGGCGCGGGCGGTTCCGGGCTCGGCCTGGCGGTGGTCGAGGCGGTCACCGCCGCGCACGGCGGCACGGTCACCGCCACCGCACGCCCCGGCGGAGGGCTCACCGTCCGTGTGCAGGCCGTTGGGGCATATCTGTCTCACCTCTCGAGCGCCCCACCAGCCCCCACCTGTCTGGAGGTGCGCCCCCTGTCGGGAATCGGC
>NZ_JBSGEL010000132.1:0-11390 GCF_053602875.1 Kitasatospora sp. NPDC004289
GGCCAGCCGCAGGGCGCGCCCGGTCGGCGCGGCCGGGGCCTCGTCCTCCCGGCGACCGATCCGCTCCACGGCGGCGAGCACCTCGCGGGACCGGGCCAACACCTGGGCGCCGTACGCGGTGGGCTTCACTCCGGTGGGCGTGCGCAGGAACAGGTCCTCGCCGAAGTGCCGCTCGATCCGGCCGAGTTGGGTGCTGACGGCCGGTTGGCTGTGGCCGAGCACGGCCGCCGCCCGGCCGAGGCTGCCCGCCTCGGCGATCACGCACAGGGTGCGCAGGTGCCGCAGCTCCAGTTCCACGCGCGGTCCCCCATCTCCTCGGGTGAGCACCACTGCTCCCGCCGGGAGGTTATGGGAGATCCGCCGTCCCGCCAAGAGCCGGAGGCGAACCCGTCGAGCGCGGCCGAAACCCGTCCCGACCTGCTGAAACACCGTCCGGAGATTCCTGTTATCCGGCCCGCTCCACTTGCTCTCCCAAGGGTCGGATGCGGCCGGACCGCACTGCCGGCGGGGCCGGACGTGCCGGACGGCCCGGCCCACCGTGCTGGGCCGGGCCGTCCTGCGTACCGGGCGGTGCGGGTTACCCACTCCCCGCTCCGCCCGGGGTCCCGCCGGTCACGCGGGGGTCGGTCAGTACGTGGTGGCGACCGACGCCCCGCTGAACCCCTGCTGGGCGTAGAGGCTGATGTAGTTCCAGCCCGCCGGCGGGTTGCTGATGGTCAGGGTCTCGGCGTTGGTGGCGCCGGTGGACCGCGCGGTGTACGAGGTGCTGGTGGCCCAGCCGTTGGCGTTGTAGTACAGGTCGGCGTTGCCGGTGCCGCCGGTGCTGGTGATGGTGAGCTTGGGGGTGCCGGCCGGGAGGTAGATGTACAGGTAGGCGAGGTTCCCGGTGGTGGCGGAGAGGTTGGAGCGGCCGCAGTTCTTGTCGAGCTGGCGGCTGTCCGCGTTGGTGCACTCGTTCGCCGGCGGGGTGGTGACGGTCCCGCAGTTGCCGGCGTTGCAGGCGGTGAGCCAGCTGTTGAAGTCGGCGTCGTAGCGGGTGCCGATGGTGGACTTCAGGTAGGTGTAGGCGCCCGCGTAGTCGCCGGTGCGGTACTTGGCGAGCACGGCGTCCACGTCGGAGCGGTGCGACTGGAGCATGTAACGGGTCGCCAGGTAGCCCCAGTTGTAGGTGCGGGTCTGGTCGGTGTTGTCGTAGGTGGTGTCGAAGAGCGTGGAGAGCGCGTAGCGGTGGGTGCCCGCCTCCGTGATCGCGTCGTCGTACTTGACGCCGCGGTAGTGGTAGGAGACGTACTCGGCGAAGCCCTCCACCCACCAGATGATCGGCTTGACCTGGCCGGCGTCGAAGTCGCCGTAGGTGTCGAAGCGGCCGTCGAGGTAGTGGGTGTACTCGTGGTTGAGGTTCCAGATCTGGAAGGCGGGGCGGACCCACTCGGCCTCGTACGCGATGAAGCGGGCCTGGTTGCCCACCGTCGCCGGGTTGCCCTCCAGGTACATGCCGCCGTTGTCGGTGTCGATGCCGAAGATGACGCCGGCGTAGGTCTGGTAGTCGCTGCTGGAGTCGAAGACCGAGACCTCGAGGTTGGTGTTGTTGTCACCGGCGACGGGGCCGTTGTCGCGCACCAGGTTGTGGAAGAAGGCGTCCTGGTTGGCCAGGCTGGTGCAGGTGGCGCTGAGCTCGGCGGCGCTCATCTGCTGGGCCTGGATCTTCAGGCTGGGGCTGCAGGTCTGACGCACGGTCAGGATGGCCGCCTTGACCCGGTTGGGCAGGTCGCAGGTGCCGTAGTACGAGCAGTTGGCCTGGTCGTACTGGTCGGCCATCTCGGCCACGCCCATCCAGAGCGCGGAGGTGCGGCCGGTCAGCTGGCTCTGGTCGAGCAGGTGCTTGGCCAGCGGGCGGACGGTGGGCTGGAGCGGCGCCTCCTGGAGGAAGCGGCCGAGCTCGCGGCCGGCGTTGGAGACCAGGTAGCCGGTGTCGGAGCCGAGCTTGGCGTTCCACTTGGTGGCGAACGAGTCCAGCTGGGTGAGCACGCTGGTGTCGTTCTGCACGGCGGTGACGAACTCGGGCACCTGGTGGCCGCGCCAGAGCACCGTGTAGACGTTGTTGACGGCCGCCTTCATGCCCCAGTACCCGTCGTACGAGGTGCCGTAGCCGTTGAGCAGGCGCTTGACGACGTACAGGTAGCGGGCGTTCTCGCCGGAGCTGTCGATCAGCGTGACGGCCTCGCTCAGGATGTCGCCGTTGGCGTCGGTGACATCGCTGGAGCGCGGGGCCGCGTAGAAGGCGTCCAGCGCGGGCCGGATCGCGTTCTTCAGGGTGGTGCCGTAACTGCCGACGGCGCCGGAGTTGTAGAACTGCACGTAGTACCCGGCGCGCAGGTAGAGCACCAGCTGCGCGGTCGACGTGGTGTTGTTGCCCGGGTAGTTGACGGCCACGTCGCGCAGCGCGTTGGCGATGGTGACCATCTGGGCCTCGCGGAACGCCTTGTTGGCGTCGGTGCCGGTGAGGGTGAACAGGGTGTTCACGCAGTCCACCGTGGCGCCCTTGACCGCCGTCACCAGCGCGCTTCCGGTGCGGGAGGTGAAGTCCGAGGTGTTGCAGGCGGCCGCGGCCTGGGCGCTCGGGGCCTGCTGCGTCTTGGACTTGGCATCCGCCGCGTCCTGGGTGCGGGGCGCCGTGCGCGGCGCCCGCAGGCTGAGGTCGAGCTTGGCGTCCTCCTTGGCGTGCGCCGCCTGCTCCTTGGCCACGGTGGCCGCGGCGGGCTGCGGGGCCGGGCGGCTGGGGCCGGCGGTGCTCGCGCTGTTCGCGCCGCTCGGCGCCTGGAACGGGCTGTTGGGGACAGCCTGGCTCTGGGCCGAGAGGGCGCCGAGCGCCATCGTGCAGGTGAGCGCCGCTGTGAACAGTGCTCTGGGCATGCGTGTGAAGCGCATGGTGAAGGTCCTCCGACAGCAGTGGGGGGTGCTGGGTGACATGTACCATTGCACGCCCATTGGCTGTTCAGGAAGGGGATAACCCCCAACTTGTCCGGGCCATAACAGCGTTAGCCCTCCGCCCGGGACGGGTGGCGTGGCCTCCCACCTCCGGGCCCTGCGTGTCCCTAGGATCGTCCGGTGCCGTCGCACCGACGGGCGGAGGAGGGGAGTGCCGGATGAGCACCGCGGACGAGGTGGCCCGGGCGTACGGGCTGGTGCCGCTGCCCGCCGAGGGCGGGCGGTTCGACCGGATCTGGGCCGGGCCCGAGGACGCCGCCGGCCGTCCCGCCGGTTCGGTGATCCTCGCTCTCCTCGGCCCCGGACCCGGCGACTTCTCCGCCCTGCACCGGCTCCCCCGGGACGAGGTCTGGCACTTCTACCGGGGCGATCCGCTGGAGCTGCTGCTCCTCCACCCGGACGGCACCGACGAGTTGGTGCTCCTCGGTGGCGACGGCCCCGCCCCGCGCGTCCAGCACGTGGTGCCCGGCGGCAGCTGGATGGGCGCCCGGGTCGCACCCGGCGGCGGCTGGTCACTGTTCGGCGCCAGCATGGCCCCGGGCTTCCTCCCCTCGGACTACCGTGGCGGCACCGCACCGGAGTTGGCGGCCGCCTACCCGCAACGGGCCGAGCTGATCCGGCAGTTGTGCCGCCCCGACGGGCCGCTCACCATGGCGACCGACGACCACTGGAAGGGCCGCCGTGACTGACCCCCGCCACCCCTCGGGCTCCGGCAATGCCGACCCCCTCGGCCTGGCCGGCCTGGCCGTCCTCGTGGTCGGCGCCACCGGCGGGATCGGCGCCGGCGTCGCCGAACGCTTCGCCGAGGTCGGCGCGGCAGTGGTCCTGCACGGCCGCCGCTCCACCCCGGCGCTGGCCGGGGCGGCCGACCGGATCACCGCCCGGGGCGGCCGCGCCGCCACCGTCCACGGCGACCTGGGCAGCGAGACCGAGACCGCCCTTGCCGTCCAGCGCGCCGCCGAGCACCACGGCCGCCTGGACGCCGTGGTCAACTGCGCGGGCATCCAGCCCGTCACCGCCCTCGACCAACTCACCGACTCCGACTGGCAGTCGGTGGTCGACATCGACCTGTACGGCCCCGTCCGCCTCACCCGGGCCGCCGTTCCCCTCCTCCCCCCGGGCGGCTCCATCACCCACCTGGCCTCGATCGAGGGGAGCCGGCCGGCCGTCGGCCACGCCCACTACGCCACCGCCAAGGCCGCCCTCCTCATGTTCGCCCGCGCCGCCGCCCTGGAACTCGGCCCCCGCGGCCTGCGGGTCAACACCGTCTCCCCCGGCCTCATCGACCGCCCCGGCCTCACCGAGGCCTGGCCCGACGGCGTCACCCGCTGGCGAGGCGCCGCCCCGCTCACCCGCCTCGGCACCCCCCGCGACGTCGCCGACGCCTGCCTCTTCCTCGCCTCCCCCCTCGCCTCCTGGATCACCGGCCACGACCTGGTCGTGGACGGCGGCGTCGGTGCCCGTCCCGGCTGGTGACCGGACGGCCGTGCCCCGGTCACCCGACGGTGCTCCGGGACGGGCGGCCCGCCGCCAGGACGGGGCTGTCGTGCTGGTACGGCAGCCCGACGGGTGCCGGGTCGCCCGGGTCGGCACAGCCCACGTGGGCGAGCCGCACCACCCGCAGCCGGTGGAACGCCGAGGCACCGGCCGGAGCCGTGTACGGTCGCAGACCGGGCACGCGCCGGCTCGGCAGGAACAGCACCGGAGCGTCCGGGCGCAGCAACACGTCCAGGTCCAGCAGGAGTTGTTCGGTGCGGCCCGGCGAGTAGCCGCTGACCAGTGCGAGGGACAGCCGCGGCAGGCCGAGGGTCGGCAGGAGCAGCGCCTCGGCACCGAGGTCGGTGGTGTACGGCCCCCGGACGCCGGACGCCGCCCGGCCGGTGCCGAGCGTGAAGGCGGGCGTGTGGCGCTCGGCCAGCCGGTGCGCCAGGCAGGCGGCCCGCTCACCGACGGCCAGGACGGCCGCGGTGGGTCTCCACCCGGTGGACTCGGCGATGGAGCGCCGCAGGAGCAGGGCGCACTCCTGAGGGTGGCGGCTGCCGCAGCGGATCGGGACGGGCACGGGGGCGGGCGTCACGCTCGGGACTCCTGGACGGGTGTTCGGCCCCGCGGCGGCGGATCGCACTCCGCCCTCGGTACCGGACCGGATCCAGCTGGGCCGCGGACTGCCCCGGCCGGGCTCCGCCGCGCACGGCGTGGTCATCGGACGGTGAGGGTGCCGCCCATGAACGGGTGGATGTCGCAGAGGTACGGGTAACTGCCGGGGGCGGCGGGGGCGGTGAAGGTCGCGGACGCACCGGCCTCGATTCGGCCGGTGTCGAAGGCCTTGCCGGTGGCGGAGAAGGTGTGCGGAGCAGTGTCCTGGTTGGCGACCACGATCCGGGTCCCCGGGGCGACGGTGAGGTCGGCGGGGGCGAAAGCGAAGTCCTTGATCGTGAGGTTCACGGCCGAGGCGGTGGGGGTCTCCCCGTTCGGGGGCGAAGTGCTCACCGTGGCGACCGGGTTGCCCCGGGTGGGACCGGTCGAGCCGGAACAACCCACCGCGAGCATCAGCAGGACGGTGACCGCAGCGGCGATCAGGGCACGGGCGGGGGATGTGTGCACGGGCGTGCTCTCCAGGTGAGGGGCCGGGGCAGGGTCGCGCGATTCCCGTCCGCGACCCTGCCCCGGAGTCGTCAGACCGTCAGGAGGCTGGGGCTGGCGGCCTTGTCGACGGGCAGGAAGTCGGCCGGGACGGGGTACTCGCCCAGCACGTAGTGCAGGATCGCGGCGTGCATCGCCTCCACCGGCGCGATGGTGGCGGCGGTGGCGATCCCTGCCGGGCTGGTGACGTTGTAGGTCGCGAACAGGTAGGTCTGCGCGGCCTGGTCCTCCAGCTGCAGGGCCAGCCTGGCGACCGACCCGACGTCGGTGACCTTGCCGAGGGCCGCGGTGACGTCGGCCTGGTTGGACAGTGGCACGTTGGTGACGGCGGGCTTGCCCGCGCCGGTGAGCACCGCGTTCCAGGCCTTCGCGTGGTCGGCGTGCTGGGCCATCGCGGTGGTGACGAAGGTGGCCACCGCCGGCGGCACGGTGCCGAGCTTGCCGGCCTTGGCCGCGTCCAGCGCCGCCTGGTAGGCGCCGACCGCCTGGTTCTCCAGCGCGGTGGCCAGCGCCACCACTTGGAGGTCTCCGGTGTACTGACCGGACGCCGACGCCGACGGCTTCGCGGAGGTGCCCGAGGCGGACGGCGAGCTCACCGCGTTGGTGGCCTTCGGGTCGCTCGAACAGGCGGCGAGCACCAGTGCGGCACCCACGCCTCCCACGCCCATCAGGAAGCGGCGCCGGCCGTGGTCGGCCCGCCCTTCCTCGCCGCGGCGGGTTCGGATCTCCTCGGCCAGGTCCACCGCACTCGCCCGCATCGCGGGCAGGGAGTCCTGGTGGGCCTGCTCCATGTCCCGGGTGAGGCGGCCGAGTTGGGCCTCACTGATCGGCAGCTCCCAGCCGCCCTTGCCCGTGCCCGTCACTTGACGGCTCCTTCGCTGATCGGGGAGGCGTCCTTGGTCGGGTAGAACGCGTCCGGGAAACCGACGCTGCCGGCCGCTGCGGGCAGCTTCGCCGGGTCGACGGGGATGGTGACGAGGTCGGCGGCGTTGCCCGCCAGCAGCGCCTGGACGGCGAGCAGGGTGGCCCGGTGCTGCGCCTCCACCGGCGCCACGGAGGCGAACAGCTTGCGCAGGTCGGCGTTGGAGACCTGGCCGACGTTCTTGGTGTACGTCTGGGCGGCGACGTCCTCCAGCGTGATGGCGAGCTTCACCACGTCCGCCGGGCCCTTGATGGTCGGCAGCGTCTGGTCGACCACGGCCTTGTACTTCGGATCCGGTCCGGTCTGCGCCTTCCGGCCCGCCTGCGTGGCGGCCGCGTTGAACGCCTTGGCGTGCGCCTGGTGCTGCTCGGTGGTCTTGGCGATGAACGCCGCCACCGTCTTGTTGCCGTCCTTGATGAACGGCAGCGTGGCGGCGGTCTGGTAGACGCTCACCGCCAGGTTCTCCAGCGACGCGGCCGTCTGCAGCGCCATGATGTCGTCGGCCGTGGCGGTGGCCGCGAAGGCCCGCGCCGAACCGAACAGCGCGGCCGCCCCGGCCACACCCGCCAGGACGCCGCCGCGCTGCCACCAGCGCCGCGCGGCGGGCTCGGTCTCCTGCCCGAAGTCGGCCAACGCGCCCCGGGTGATCCGCAGCGCGTCGCTGTTCAGGTCCTGCGACTGCTCGGTCAGCTCTTCCAACAAACGGGTGTCGATGCGCTCTGCGGCCATCACGCCCCCATCTCCTCCGATGCCCGCACCACGCGGACACATCGCAGGCACTTCGGCGCACCCCTCCGGCCGGCTTGCCCCGTCGGCCGGCATTCACCCCTGGGGGCGAACGTTCGACGCGGCATTGACGACCGGAGCCGCACCGGGACCGGCGGCCCTCACTCCCGCCCGTTCGACACGTACCTCCGGTCGCCGCCGAGTTCGACGTAGAGCTCCGCCCAGCGCCGGTCCTCGGCGGTGGGCGCCGCACCGTCGCAGAACGGCTTGGTGCCGTTGGCGGTGTAGTAGCGCATCATCTCCAGGACCGCGCGCGGCTCCGCTCCCTGCCCGGAGGTGTACCGGGGGCCGGGGCGTTCGGGCTGGTGCGCGAGGCACGTCGGGGCGGGGACGGCCGGCCCCGCGTCGAAGCTTCCGTCGGCCGCGGAGGTGCAGGCGGCGGCCAGGGGCGCGAGCAGCAGGGCCAGGCCCAGGGCGGTGGCGGTGCGGGTGGTCACGGTGGTCCGGTCTCCGTTCGGGGTGGTGGTCACAGGGCCGAGGGCAGGCTGCGGACGACGAGCCCGACCCCCACGGCCAGCACGAGGAACGTGGTCAGGAGGCCGCTGTACGGGGCGAGTTGACGGAGCGCCCGGGCCACCGTGCCCTCCTGCACCGCCCGTAGCCGGTCACCGACCCTGACCAGCAGCAGGCCGACGGCGGTGAGGGTCGCGGCCATGCCCAGGCCGTAGGCGACGACCAGCGCCGCCCCGAAGAGGGTCCGCCCGAGCGCGACCGCGCCGAGCAGCACCACCAGCGCGGACGGACTGGGAACGAGGCCACCAGCGATCCCGAGCCCGATCAGCCGCCCGCGCGAGGGGGCGTCAGGGCCGTGGTGGTGCCCGCCGAACCAGCCGTGGTGATGGTGCCCGTGGTCGTGGTCGTGCCCGTGGTCGTGCCCGTGCCCATCGTGATGCCCGTGGTCGTGGTTGTGGCCATGGTCGTGGTCGTGGCCATGGTCGTGGTCGTGCGGGTGCGGGTGCGGGTGCTCATGCAGGTGCCCGTGGCCGCCGCCGTCGGCTGCCGCCGCGTGGACGAGTTCCCTGCGCGGCTCCTCCAGGGCCTGGAGCTGATCCCCTTTCCGAGCACGGGAGTTGGGCAGGCGCCGGACGGCATCCCGCAGCAGGCTCACGCCGACCACGGTGACCAGGAGTCCGCTGAGCACGCCGAGCCACCCGAGCAGCACGTCCCCCGCGAGCGAGGAGAAGGCCGTGAGGCAGAGCCCGACGACCAGCACCCCGGCCGTGTGGGTGGCGGTGACGGTGGCCCCGACGGTGACGGCGTCCCGGGTGCGCCCGTGCCGCCCCGCCAGGTAGGCCGCCATCACGGTCTTCCCGTGGCCGGGCAGGAGGGCGTGTCCGGCCCCCAGCAGCAGGGACAGCAGGACGGCCAGCAGACCGAGCGGGACGGTCAGCCGCTCGGCGGCCCCGAGTGCGGCGAGCCTGCCGTCGAGGCGTGCCAGCCAGGCGGCCGGGCCGGAGGTCGGTGCCACCCCCGCCACTGCCCCGACCTCCCCGCCGTCCCCGGGCCGGGCCCGGAAGCGGGCGTGCGTCACTCCACTCGGACTTCCGAGCAACTCCTTCGGGTAGTCCCGCAGTTCTCCGGAGATCGAGCCGGCCGGCACGTCCGAGTCCGTCACGACGGCGCCCTCGCCCCGCACCACGATCTCGTTCCAGCCCACCCGCGTGGCATCGATCCCGCTGGCCACGTGCACGCCCGCACCGCCCTCCGGCAGCCGGAGTCCGGCCCGCAGCCGGCACTCCAACCGGCCGCTGCGCAGACCGGCCGCGCCGTCCTGGTAGTCGAACCGTGCGGAGCCGGTGGCCCACCGCAGCGGCGCGGCATCGGCGTCACTGGTCACCCGCAGGCGCTCGGCGACCCGGGTGCACTGCTCGGTGGCCCAGGCGTCGCGCTCCCCCTCGTCCACGGTGCCGTCCCCGTCGCGGTCCACCCGTGGCTGGTCCTGAAGGGTGGGGATCTCGGCCGCGTCGACCACGGCGAGGAGATCGAGACGGTCCGGGTGGACCGTGAACCCGAGGTAGTGGTTGACGGAGAAGTTGCCCAGGGGATGGGCCTCGGCGGCGGGAGCGGCCGGGCCGGTCAGCAGCAGGGCGCCCGCCGCCACCGCCACGGTCCGGGAAAGAGGTCGTGGGACTCGCACGCTGGTCCTCCGGTGGGTCTCTGACGCCGGGTGCTCGATCCCGGTCCGGTTCGGGGCGGGCCGGCACGGGCCCGCGCTCACATTCGTGGCAGAGGGCCCGCGGATGGCCGCCACCACCCCAACGGAGCCGGAGGATCACCTGCGCGGCGCAGGAAACGGGCGGACATGCCGATGTATCGCACGCCTGCCCCACCGGGTGGCAGCGGCTCGGGCTGCGCGGGCGCGCCGACGGTCCCCCCGACGGGGCCGTACGGGTGGCTCCGGTGCTCCGTCCGGGTGGCCCGGCCAAGCCGTGGTCCGCGCACGACCGAAGGCGGCACGGGACGCGGTCCACAGTTCGGACCGACCGGGTTCGCCCGGGTCCCCGGTTCCGCGCACCCACAGCCCGGAGCCGACGTTCCGTCAACCGATCGAGAAACGGACCCACATGAGCGTCAAGCGCCAACGTGCCCGCACCAGCTCCGCCGCCCGCTCCGCGGCGGTGCTGACCGCCATGGGCCTCGCGCTGGCCGGCACAGCCCTCCTCGGCACGGGCGCCGGCGTCAGCACCGCCTCCAGCCACCGCGAGGCCCCGCTGATCGCCGCCGACCCGCAGGTCGACAACACCGACCTCTACGCCTTCACCAGCCCGGAGGCCCCCGACACCGTCACCCTGATCGCCAACTGGCTCCCGTTCCAGGAGCCCAACGGCGGCCCGAACTTCTACCCCTGGGCCGACGGCGCGCACTACGACATCAACATCGACTCCCAGGGCACCGGCAAGCCCGACATCACCTACCGCTGGACCTTCCACACCGAGGACGCGCGCGGCACCGGCACGTTCCTCTACAACAACGGGCCGGTGAACAACCTCAGCGACCCGACCCTGCTCTTCCGGCAGTACTACACCCTCCAGGAGCTCCGCCCGGACTGCGACCCGGTCACCCTGGTCGACCGCGGTCAGGTCGCCCCCTCCCACACCGGCCGCGCCTCCATGCCCAATTACGGCATGCTCCGCGACCAGGCGACCGTCCAACTCCCCGGTGGAGGACAGACGGTGGCCACCCAGGCGGCCGACCCGTTCTTCCTCGACCTGCGGGTCTTCGACCTGCTCTACGGCGGCAACCTCTCCGAGGTCGGCCAGAACACCCTCGCCGGGTACAACGTCAACTCGGTCGCGCTCCAGATCCCCAAGAGCCGCCTCGCCTACAAGGGCGACGCCACCCGCAACCCGGTGATCGGCGTCTGGTCCAGCACCGAGAAGCAGACCCTCAAGCTCAGCCCCGGCAAGGCCGACCCGGTCGGCAAGTTCGTCCAGGTCTCGCGTCTGGGCAACCCCCTGGTCAACGAGGTCGTCCTCCCCTCCGGTCTCAAGGACGCCTTCAACTCCCTTCCCCCGTCCGAGGACCACAACCAGCCCGCCGTCGTCGCCCGCGTCCTCGAACCCGAGGTGCCGAAGCTGGTCCAGGCGATCTACGGGCTCCCGGCCCCGGCCACCCCGCGGACCGACCTCCAGGAGATCTTCCTCACCGGCATCGCCAAGGCCGCCAACGGCCCGCTCGCGGTCGACCTCAACTCCCAGCTCATGAACCAGGACATCGACCCCGGCGCGTTCGTGCCCGCCGAGGAGCTGCGCCTGAACATGTCCACCCCGGTCACCCCGAACCCCGACCGCCTCGGCGTCCTCAACGGCGACTTCCAGGGCTTCCCCAACGGCCGCCGCCTGGGTGACGACGTGGTCGACATCGCCCTCCAGGTGGTCGAGGGCGCCACCCCGGGCAACTTCGTCGCGGCCCTGGCCGCGGGCGACAAGGTGAACTCCACCGACAAGCCCTTCGGCGCCACCTTCCCGTACCTGGCGCTGCCCTACGACAAGGCCGTCAACCAGGCCAACTGACCCACCGGCGGTGCGGTCGGCCCCACCCGACCACCGGC
>NZ_JBSGEL010000133.1:0-10929 GCF_053602875.1 Kitasatospora sp. NPDC004289
AGGTGTTCTCGAAACTCGGCGACATCACTCTCCCGTGGCACGGGGTGCTCTCGCCGCCGAGCGACAGGTGCTCTCACCACTCACGTATAAAGCCAGCGTCCCGATGTCTGGGTCACCGAGGCGTTCCCGTCGGCACTCCAGCGGGCTCTGGCCGCTCGTGGCGGCGTCCCGGTCCCGGTGCACGATCTCGTCCTGCACCAGCTGCACCACCGCACCCCGGCCGAGCTCAGGGAGAGGATCGAGCGCCGCTGGTATCTGAGGTTCAGCCAGCTGACAGCCGCTCAGATCGCCGAGCGGGCGGACGAGATCGCGCTCGACCTGATTGCCCCCGGTACCTGCCCGGACCCGCGGTGTGAGGACGGCTGGCTCCTCGACCAACACGACACCGCCGGAGGCTGTCCCCGCTGCCGGCACCGCACCGTCGACACCACCGCACTCCCAGCCGACGGTGCACCCGCCTCCGCAGGAACCGTCACCGCCGCGGTCGCATCCATCCGCCACAGCATCCTCCTCGCCCGCACCACCAGCCACGCCCGCCAGTCCCGCGCAGCAGCCCAGCGGCACAACCACCCCCGATAGCTTGGGACACCGTCGCCAACTACCTTCGCTACCGGGTCCCCTTCCGCCCGAACCGGGCGACCTCAACCGCCCACTGCGAGCGGGCTTCGGTGTCGTCGGTGAACTGGCCACGGCCTGCTGCAGCCGCGAGCTCTGGGTACCCAGGGTGCATGTGGCGATCGGGCCCAGTGACCAGTGCGGATAGGAGAGGTGCCCCAGGGGCGAGGCTGCGATCAACGCGGGTCAGGATGCCTAGCTGCTGCCTTAGCTTCCTCGGATGCGCCACACCGGGGGGAAGCCGAGCCATGATCTGTCCCCACGTCAAAGTCGTTCCCGTCGCACCAGCCGCTTTGAGGATGCCCTTCACAGCCGTAGCCAGCGGGTCGAGTCCTGGTTCTTGAGGTCGGACTTGCCGGACATACGCGGAAACGGTCCGCGCTGCTGGACGTTGACCGCGTTCCGCCCGCCGCATATACGCGACCTTGGTCACCCACGCATCGACAGCCTTGTAGTCCTTGTCACTGAGGGCACGCTCAGCCGCATCTGATGCGCTCACGAGCGCGGCCACCAACCGAGACAGCTCGTCAGGGGCGAGTAGGTCACCTTCCCGGCGCAGACGCCGGAGCATCCTACGGGCTTGGGTACCAGCTTCATTCTGCTTCTGGGAGGTCGACCGAGGACGAGCGGCCACACTGACCGGGCGGCTGTTGGAGCGAGGGACTGCTCCGCCGTTGTCAGTGTGGTCGCGTTCACGCAGGTAACTGCGCGCTGCGGACAAGACCCTCTGCTCGGCAGGGCTGGATCCGCGTCGGGTCAGGGATGCCGCCAGGGGAAGTCCTGAGCGGATGTCCCAGCTTCGTCGTTCCCGGATGGCGTCGGCCAAGTCCTGGAAGACCTGCCTTTGGTAGTCCTCGTGCGTGGCGAGCCACTGCCGGGCTTCATCGAGGGCAGCTGCCGCGACCGTGTGGTCGGTGGCTTGCAACGTTTGTACGAAGTCGGCGCCGGCCGCACAGAGGCGGCGGACGTGCTCCACCGTCCCGGAGCGTCGAGCGGCCTCCAGGCCGCGGACGAAAGTGGCCACGCGCGCGGAGTGCTGGCCGTAAACCGCGGCGGCCGGCTTCTCGGAGATCCCAGTTGGACGGCCAACTGGGATCTTGCGATTCTCAAGGATCCGGGAAGCGGCGGGGGTGACCAGCCCGTCGTCGTTCCACGTGCACTCCTCGATTGGCACCCACTCGGTGGGGCGTGCCATGGTCTGGGTGCCGATCCAGACTTGGCGAGAGGCTCCGTCGTTCTCGCATCGCACCCGGTACACGTACGGGCACCGGGAGAGGTACGCCTGATCCAAGGCCACTCCCGGGCCGAGGAGAATCGAGTGCTGCTCGTCCCATACCGGCGGAACCGTGCTGTCCATGTGAACACGCAGGTCCATGCCACCAGGGAGCGCAACGTCCACGAGGGAACCGATCGGTGGCGAAAAGGCGAAATGAGCGACCCGGCCGTGGTCGATCAGCGACCGTGCGAGCGCTGCCTTCAGGTAGAGATGATCAGCGCTGGACTCACCGACCGCGGGCCTACGGCAGTCAGTCGGTGCACCTCCAGGGAGAGGAAGGTGCTGAAAATGGCACTGGCGGTCGAAGTACAGCTTGTGCCCCAACTGACCGCCACAGCCTCCAAGGAGGAGCCCGCACCAAAACGTGTCACTGCGGTGCGCGGACCGGAAAGCATCCAATTCGATAGCTTCCGGCGGAAGGAAGACAGGCACATCCGAGTGCTCATCCCCGATGACTGCGGTCTGCACCAGCCGCGTATCCCGAACCATGCCGCCCCCAACTGACTCCCCTCACCAAACGATAGGTGACCGTCAGCCTGCACGCTGGCTGACAACTGATAGCAACGAGAAGGAGCAGCTCATCGTCGTCAGCCCTCGCTATGGGCGGCTTGCCCCCACGCATGTGGGGAGGACAACCAGCTCGCCATGTTCAGGAGCGATTCCTCCAGCTGACCCCCACGCGTGTGGGGAGGACTGGAACTCCGGTGTCGCGTAGGCGAGCGGGTGCGGCTGACCCCTACGCCTGCGGGGAGGACCTGGACCTGGACCTGGACAACCCGCGCCACCGGCAGATCGGCTGACCCCCGCGCCTGCGGGGAGGGCATCAGGCCCCGGATATCCGCACCGGTTCCGTCCGGCTTACCCCCGCGCCTGCGGGGAAGACATCGCCAACGACGTCGCGCCCGCTGGCCAGATCGGCTGACCCCCGCTCACGCGGGGCGGACGCTCAGGCGGCGCTCTGGCACCTCGTGGATCCCGGCTGACCCCCGCGCTTGCGGGGAGGACCGGGCCACCTGGCGCCGCAGGGTGCGTAGCGCCGGCTGACCCCCGCGCTTGCGGGGAGGACGGAGTGGTTGTGACGGAGCGTCAGCCCTTGGCCGGCTGACCCCCGCGCCTGCGGGGAGGACGTCGCACCGACCCGCACCACCAGTAGTCCGGCCGGCTGACCCCCGCGCCTGCGGGGAGGACGCCTCGACGACGAGGACGAGCGGGCCCGGGTGCGGCTGACCCCCGCGCCTGCGGGGAGGACTCACGGGCAGAGACCGGGGGTTCCTCTCGCGGCGGCTGACCCCCGCGCCTGCGGGGAGGACCCTTCGCGACCTGCGGCGCAGTAGCGCCTTTGCTATTTCTTTGCTTGGCTCGCGGTGGTGCTGTGTTGTCAAGGAACGGTCGGTCGTCATCGTGCCACGGCGTGCTGACCGTCCGGCTCGGAATCCACGACCTGACGGGCCATCATCTACTCACGGCTGGCCCCTGCCTGTGCGGGGAGGACGAAATCGACCACTGCGGCCCAGTCCGCCTCCGAGGCTGACTCCCACGTGCGTGGGGAGGACCCAACGCCCCCAGGGACAGCAGCGGCCTGCAGCGGCTGACCCCCGCACTCGCGGGGAGGAGCTGCGGACGGTCGCGGGCGGGATCAATTCCCGATGTCCTATGGTTCCCCGCTCACGGTCCCCACTGGCGGCCAGTTGTGCTCCCCGGTACGCGAGTGCCGGACACGCAACGTCATGTAGTCGCGTTACGGGAGTCCGATTCCCTCACTGCACGTTGACGGCAGAATGTCGGCGTGGATTCCGATCTCTATCCCGACCTGGCCGCCGCAGGCGGCCTGTCCGTGCTGCTGGAGCAGACGGCGGCCGAACTTGATGCCGCTCTCGTGGTGGTGCCTGGTGAGTGGGGATCGCTCACCTCGGCGGGCATCGCTTCGGCGGTCTCCGAGAGGGGGCCGCTGTCCGTACACATCGGGGCCGAGAGCCGATGGTTCGGTGTCTCTGGGTGGAGCCAGGGCGTTGAGCTCATTACCGGAGGAACACCCGACCTCGCGGCCATTGTCCGGGCGGGGGTGGCATGGGGGAAGGGCAGGAGCCTGAGGGAACTTCAGGAGGAACTGCCGTTCCTGCAGGTCTCGGCGCGTGCTGAGGCCCACGAACGTGGGCCGGCCGCGGTGGTGGAGCTGCAATGGCAGATGATGCGGGAGCAGGCGGCCGAGGCCCCTGAATTCCACGAGTTCGCAGAGCTCGTGGAAGCAGCTCATGCCGAACCGCGGCTGCGTCAGCTCTACGTGTTCTCCAGTCACTGGACGCTCGGCTTCAGCTCCTGCACCGGATTCCCGTTCCGCGTTGAGGTGGCGATCGCCCCATCCCATAGCGGCAGCCCCTACCGAGTCCAGGAGCACCCGCACTCCAGCGTCATCGGCGAAGCCGCCACCGCCGCAGCAGCCGTCGCCCTGGCAGTGGCCCACCTCCCCACCAACCTCAGGCCAACCACCGCCGGCACTGCCGCCGCCGGTGATTGACCCTCAGAATCCGTCACTACCAGTAAGAATCCACGCGACCAGGTGACTACCCATCAGGTGGCCGCAGGCCGGCCGATCCAAGTGGCTGCTGACAGGGGAGGACCCTGCCCAGGACCAGGACGCCCCACCCAACGGCGGCTGACCCCCGCCTGCGTGGGGAGGACGGCCCGGGTGTCAGGGACGCCAATTAGGCGGTCTTCAAGTCCCCCCGCTCACGCGGGATGTCGCCCCCGCTCTCCTTCGGGAGGGCGGGGGCGGTTTCGTGCTGCCTGGGCTCAGGCGCTCGGCGGTCCCATGATGAAGCCGCGTCCGGCCGTCGGCGCGTCGGTGTCCGCGCGGCCGGCGTTCGGGCCGCTCAGGATCTCGGTGCCCGGGTCGGCGGGCTGCCGCCACTGCTCCACCAACTCGGCGTACTGGGGGCTGGTCCACTCCATCGGAACCTCCTCGGGTCGGTGGCAGAAGCGTACGCGCCCCCGCCCAACCCTCGGGCCAGGCGGGGGCGCGAACCGCGCTACGGTTTCTGCGGGGTGGGCATCGGCCTGATCGTGCACTCCGGGGCGTGCTGGCACTGGGCCGCGACCGACACCAGGCCGGTGTCGTGCGGGGCCCGCCACAGCTCGGCGTCGACGTCGTATCCGGCGGCCCGGATCAGGTCCTGGGTGTACTCCAGGATGTTCGGGTCGTACAGGTCCGGGCTCCAGCCGGGCGTGTGGTGGATGAACCGGCCGAGGCGGCTGCACAGTTCGGCGTAGGCCTCGGTGTGGACGATCAGGGCGTGCCAGCCCTCGTCGACGATGCGGCTGGGCGCCATGCCGCGGTGGTGCGGGGCGGTGGCGGCGGTGGCGACGAACGCCAGGGCCTGGCTGACGATGCGTCCGGCCATGGTGGTGGTCATGCCGGGGTTGGCGTCGAGGACGGTGTTGGTGACGCTGGCCAGGGTGGCCTGGCCGAGGAGGGCGTCCGGGGCCATGGGGCCTGGCGGGCGCTCGGGGGCGGTGGTCATACTGGGTTCTCCTCACAACGTGCGGTGCCCGTGGGCCGGTTGGCCCGGCGGGGCTGTGCTGTGTTGCGGAGCCCGTCCCGGTCGTGCGGCTCGCCAGCAGGGCGGCCGGGGCGGGGAACCCCTCGACTCCCGGGGTTCTGTGCAGAACTATCCGGCTGGTTCTGTACAGAAGTCAACGGCGTGGTGACTGTCCGTCAGGCCCCGTGTGTCACACCGGGAACTCCCACTCCAGCACGTACCGCGACCCGTCCGCCGTCATCTCCGTAACCTCCACCGGCAGGCCGCCATCCGCCCAGCTCACCCGCGTGATCAGCGCCACCGGCGTACCCGGGCCGAGCTCCAGGGCCGCCGCCTCCTCTGGCAGGGGCATGCGGGTGCGGACCTGCTCGCGCGCGTGCACCGGCGCGCACCCCAGCTCCGCAAGGCGCGCGGGCGCGCCCCCGGGCCCGGTGTCCTCACGGGTGATCGCCGACCCGGCCACGAGCGCCCCAGGGTGGTACGAGGTCGCGAGCATCACCGGCTCGCCATCCACCACGTACCGGCGCTCCCGCACCCAGACCGGATCACCCGCGGCCAGACCCAGCGCATCGGCGAGGCGTTCCGGGCACGCCTCCTCCCGAACGGACAGCCCGTCAACCTCCAGCGGCCGGCCGTCGAGGTCGAGGTCCCAAACCGACCGGCCCTGGCCCCAGATGGAGCGGTCGAGGCGCTTGGTGCCCTGGCGGAGGATCGGCCGGAAGGCGCGGACTCGGGTGCGAGATCCGCGGCGGGTCTCGGTCAGTCCTTCGGCGGCGAGCGTCGCGAGGGCCTTCCGGGCGGTGCCTTGGGCGACGCCGTAGTCGGCCATGAGCGTGTTCTCGCCGGGGACCAGGTCGCCGGGCTGGAGGTCGCCGTTGTGGATGCGCTCTCGGAGCTCGCGGGCGATCCGGGTGTGCAGCGGCTCTTCGGGCACGGTTCCTCCTGGTCGGCGCGGATCGCGATCTCTGGGAGGAACGATAGGACTGATCGGGTGCGGCGCGCTGCCCCACCTGATCACAGGGGACCTCGCGGAACGTGCAGTTGCCGTACGGTTGACCCCCGCCTGCGTGGGGAGGACCGAGCCCGCGCCCCGTCGCGGTAGGACTCAGCCGGCTGACCCCCGCGCCTGCGGGGAGGACTTCTCGGAGTGGTCGTTCGGCACCCACTCGGCTGGCTGACCCCCGCACCTGCGTGGGGAGGACTCGATGGCGATGCCGACCGCGGACAGGATGGCCGGCTGACCCTCACGTGCGTGGGGAGGACACGGACGCCACCCGCTACATGGTGGTGATCCACGGCTGACCCCTACGTGCGTGGGGAGGACCGCAGGACGAGACGACAGGAAGCCCGCGACGACGGCTGACCCCCACGTGCGTGGGGAGGACAAGAGCGCGACGGAATTCTCCGGCGCATCCTCCGGCTGACCCCCACGTGCGTGGGGAGGACGCCTCATGATCACTCCTCGGCACCTGTCTACGCGGCTGACCCCCACGTGCGTGGGGAGGACCGGGGCTGGGTGGACGCAGTCGAGGACCAGGGCGGCTGACCCCCACGCGCGTGGGGAGGACTTGAGCAGCTCCCAGATCAGCTGCTCGCCGAACGGCTGACCCCCACGTGCGTGGGGAGGACTCTTCCCACGGGCCGAGCTCCAGGGCGCCTGGCGGCTGACCCCCACGTGCGTGGGGAGGACATGCGACGACCACGGCGCGGGTGGCCGGCCCGAGGCTGACCCCCACGTGCGTGGGGAGGACCAGCGGTACAGCTGGCCGCTTTGACGAGGTACGGCTGACCCCCACGTGCGTGGGGAGGACGGCATCGGCGGCACCGTCGCCGCCGCCCCCGACGGCTGACCCCCACGTGCGTGGGGAGGACCTCAAGGTCTCCTCCGAGACCCTGGGTGATCACGGCTGACCCCCACGTGCGTGGGGAGGACAGCGGCCTCCGCTGGACCACCGACCCCAGCCACTGGCTGACCCCCGCCTGCGCGGGGAGGACGGAAAGCTGGTGGCGTTCTACTGGGCCACCAGCGGCTGACCCCCGCCTGCGCGGGGAGGACTGCTGCTGAGCGGCCGCCATCATCTCGGCGATCGGCTGACCCCCGCCTGCGCGGGGAGGACGCCGGCCTGCTGGACGTCACGTACGACGGCAGCGGCTGACCCCCGCCTGCGCGGGGAGGACCCTTCGCGACCTGCGGCGCAGCAGCGCCTTTGTTTTCTCTTTGCCTTCCTGGTGGTCAGGCTGTGCTGTCAAGGAGCGGCCGTCATCGTGCCACGGCGCTCTGACGGTCCGACCCGGATTCCACGCCCTGCCAGCCACCGCACGCACCGACTCCGATTCCAGAAGCAATGGCTCCACTGCCGCCGCCTGGAGGGCACCGCCCCCGGACCCGGCCGCCTCTGCTCTTGCGGGGACGACGAGTGGTTAACCAACTCAAGGCAATCTGCCCGCCGTCGCGGGGCGCTGGACCTGGTCAGGGCGTGGCCGCTGCCGCCATTCGGTTCGACCACGATCAGTAAGGTAGGCTCTCGCGGATGCCCGCCCCACCTCAAGGTCCGTCGGCCCCCGGCACCAAGTCGGACGTCGCCTCACACCTACGCCTGGAGCCCAGCCCGGACGAGATCGCTCACGTCGTCTGCTGCCGTGATGTGTCCTGGCGAACCGCGTTCTGCGGCATCGAGGGGGAGGTCATAAACCTCGCGGCCACGATCCTCTGCACGATGTGCGTTGAGGAGATCGAGGCTATGCGGCCCGGTTTCTTTCGCGCACGAGTCACATGCTGCCCGGTGGACGGGCAACCGTGTCCCAGCGAACACGAGATAGACCTGCGCATCGCGGAGGAAAGCGGTCCAGCCGACCATGGGTAGTCGTGGCCCCCGCTCACGTGGGGACATGGTCAACTCCGGCGCCGACCTCTGCCTCGCTGGCTGACCCCCGCCTGCGCGGGGAGGACGCCAGCATCACCCCGAACATGGACGGCACCGACGGCCGCCCCCGCCTGTGAGGGGAGGACTTCTACCGTCGCCTGCTCGAAGCCGTCGGCTACGGCTGCCCCCCGCCTGCGTGGGGAGGACGCCTGGGACAACAAGCGCTGGGCCATGCGCATCGGCTGACCCCCGCTTGGGCGGGGAGGACAGGAACGCCGGCGGGCTGTGCGGGCTTTCTCGTGGATGACCCCCGCCCCCGCGGGGAGGACTACGCGCCAACCGTCGGAACCGGTGCCTACGCCGGCTTACCCCTACCGGCGCTGGGGAGGGCTGTTGGTGGTGCCGGTCCGGAGTGCCGTTCCCTGGCTGACCCCCGCGCCTGCGGGGAGGACCCCATGAAGGACATGAGGCCGGACATGGCGCCCGGCTGACCCCCGCCTGCGTGGGGAGGACAGCGGCAGCGGCAAGAGCACCGTGGCCAGCCTCGGCTGACCCCCGCCTGCGTGGGGAGGACGACGACCTGTCCGCCAACGAGGTGGATGGGGCCGGCTGACCCCCACGTGCGTGGGGAGGACCCGGCCAAGACCATGACCGACGTCGTCCGCTCCGGCTGACCCCCGCGCCTGCGGGGAGGACGCACTGGCGCGAACCGCCCAGTCATCATCTTGCGGCTGACCCCCGCGCCTGCGGGGAGGACCGGGCCTGCGGCGCGGATCTTCGCCTCCCAGGCGGCTGGCCCCCGCGCCTGCGGGGAGGACGCGGCCATGCACAGCAGCGGCCAGGGGATGCCCGGCTGCCCCCGCCTGTGCGGGGAGAACGCGCCCTGGCGGCGGACCGTGGACACCCCGCCAGGCCGACCCCCGCCTGCGTGGGGAGGACGTCTCCTTGAGCTGCCCGCCGAGCTGCCGGACCGGCTGACCCCCACGCGCGTGGGGAGGACACCAGGTGATCCGGACCCGCCATCCGTGCCGAAGGCTGACCCCCACGTGCGTGGGGAGGACGCCAGCCGGACGACCGAGGCCCATCTCGGCAGCGGCTGACCCCCACGCGTGTGGGGAGGACGGTCGGGGCGGCCAGATCCCCCACTGCGGGATTGGCTGACCCTCACGCGTGTGGGGAGGACGTCACGCCGTTCGGAGTGGCGGGATTCGGCGCCGGCTGACCCCCACGTGTGTGGGGAGGACGACTTTTGGTGTTGGCCCCTGCCCGAAGGAGACGGCTGACCCCCGCCTGCGCGGGGAGGACACGATGATCCTCGCGGCGGCCGTGAGCGGCGGCGGCTGACCCCCGCCTGCGCGGGGAGGACTCCGCCCGCAGGTGCGGGTGGTCGTCGATGAACGGCAGACCCCCACGTGCGTGGGGATGACGACACCACGTTGGTGATGCACACCGAAGGGAGCGGCTGACCCCCACGTGCGTGGGGAGGACGAGGCGGTGAGCACCAGCACGCTGATCTACGGCGGCTGACCCCCACGTGCGTGGGGAGGACCGCCCCCCAACCTGGCCGGGTCCGGGGGGCACCGGCTGACCCCCACGTGCGTGGGGAGGACCCGAACACCGGCCACTCGAACGACGTCCCCTGCGGCTGACCCCCACGTGCGTGGGGAGGACAGGCCTGGCGTGACCCTGACCCCAGAGGACCGCGGCTGACCCCCACGTGCGTGGGGAGGACGAAGCTGCGCACCGTTCGCGCTCCGGCGGCGACGGCTGACCCCCCACGTGCGTGGGGAGGACATGCGAGTGCATCGAAACCGCCACGACCGCGCTGGCTGACCCCCACGCGTGTGGGGAGGACCCAGTCAGGGGTGTTCCTCATGTACGTTGCTCCGGCTGACCCCCGCGCTTGCGGGGAGGACGCCACGGGTCTGCAGCCCGAAGGCGGCCCCGACGGCTGACCCCCGCGCTTGCGGGGAGGACGCGAGGACGCCCACGACAAGGCGTCGAACGAGCGGCTGACCCCCGCGCTTGCGGGGAGGACGAGTTGCTGGTGTGCGCCTGGTGCGGCGTGGGCGGCTGACCCCCGCGCTTGCGGGGAGGACTCGCGCATCAGGAGTTCGACGACGGTGACCGCCGGCTGACCCCCGCGCTTGCGGGGAGGACTGGTCCTGGCTCCTGAGTCGGGTTCGGGAAGCCGGCTGACCCCCGCGCTTGCGGGGAGGACGCCCCGACCACTCCCTCGGTCGACCTCACCGCCGGCTGACCCCCGCGCTTGCGGGGAGGACTCGAACGCCACCAGCGCGCCAGCCAGTTCCGACGGCTGACCCCCGCGCTTGCGGGGAGGACAGACTGGGTCAGCCCGAGCGCGCTGCGGAATGCGGCTGACCCCCGCGCTTGCGGGGAGGACGCGGCGCTGCCGCAGACCACCCAGTCCGCCCTCGGCTGACCCCCGCGCTTGCGGGGAGGACGGGATCTCCTCGGTGGTCGGCACTCCGACCTACGGCTGACCCCCGCGCTTGCGGGGAGGACGGTCGGGGCCATCTTCGCTAGTGGCTTGGCTCGGATCTTTGGACGGGGAACAGCTGATGGTCAGTGCGGGGTGAGACTGTTTCCGCATGGTTCATGCGGCTGATGGTGGTGC
>NZ_JBSGEL010000134.1:0-10858 GCF_053602875.1 Kitasatospora sp. NPDC004289
AGCACATCCACCGCACTCAACGGCAGATCCGCACCACCCTCACCCGCCGCCTCCAACGCCGGCACCAGACTCTCGACAACACTCCGCAGAAGCCGACCCACCGCCCGCGGGTCAGCCGAAGCAACCGCGTCAACAGTCAGCCCAAAGCTGCCACCGTCGTCCTCGACTGAGACCGCGAGTGGGTAGTTGGTCCGCTCACTCATGAAGACGGTGCTGATGCCGCCGTTGCGCTCGACCGGCACCTGCTCGACAGCCGCGCCCGGAGTGTTGTGCCGGTAGTTGAAGATCGAGGTGAACAGCGGTGCCGTAGACAGTCCGCTCGCCTGCTGGGCGATCGCCAGTGGGGCGTGCTCGTGGACGAGCAGTTCGGCCAACTGACGGCGCACCCCGCCCAGCGCCTCCAGCACCCCGGTGCCGTCGATCCGGACCCGGACCGGCAGCGTGTTGATGAACAGGCCCGCCACCCGATCGGTGCCAGCTCCGGCGCCGGCGTTCATCCGACCGAAGAGCACAGTCCCGAAGACCACGTCCGAGCGACCGGAGACGGCTGCCAGAACCCGGGCCCACGCCAGATGAAAAACGGTCGCCGGGCTGACGCCCACCGCCCGAGCCACCTGACGCACGCGGGCAGACAGCTCGTCGGTCAGCAGGACGGTCTCGCGGACCACCTCGGTGCCGTCGCCGTACACGTCCAGCAGCCCGTACGGCGCGGTGGTCTCGGTGACATCCCCCAACAGCCCCGCGAAGTACCGCTCGTGCTCCTCACGAGAGATCCCGAGCCGGGCCTGCGCCACGAAGTCACGGAACGGCAGCGGCGCCGGCAGCTGGTCCCCGCGACCCTCCAAGAACGCCCGGACCTCGGCCATCACCACGTCCATACCGGTGTGATCCATCACCAGGTGATGCATCCTCACCAACGCGGTCCAGCCCGGACCGTCCTGGTCCGCGGCGATGTGAACATCCAACAGCGGCGCCCGGCCAAGGTCCATCGACGAACCGACACCCGCCAGCAACTCCTCCACCGGATCCAGACCGGCCGCATCCAGCACGACCTCCGTCACCGGCAGGCCCGCCCGACGCCACACCACCTGAACAGGCTCCGGCAACTGCTCCCACACAATCGCCGTGCGGTAGATGTCATGCCGGTCCACCACCCGCTGCAAAGCCCCCAGGAAACCATCCAGCGTCCGACGCGAATCGAAACGCATGACCCGCGGCGCGACATACGCGTCCTCCCCGCCAGCGGCCATCACGTGATGGAACAGCAAGCCTTCCTGCAGCGGCGCCAGCGGATACACATCAGCCACATTGGCCGCGCCACCGTCCACGGTGGCGACGATCCGCCCGACCTCCTCGGCCGACAACTCGACCAACGGCAGCATGTCCGGAGTGATGACCAGCGCACCCTCAGGAATCAGGTTCGGCGGCACCTCGACAGTCTCGGTGCCGGCGACGGCCGCAAGGCCCGCCGGAGTCGGAGTCTGGAACAGAGCCTTCACCGAAACGGAGGCCCCCCGCACCCGCAGCCACTCCACCAGGCGCACCGCAAGCAGCGAATGCCCGCCAAGCGCGAAGAAGTCATCGTCCACACCAACCGACGCCAGGCCCAACACCTCAGCGAAGCCCGCGCACAGCACCTCCTCACGCACACTGGACGGGCCACGACCACCCGCGCCCAACGCCGCCGCGTAATCCGGAGCGGGCAACGCCTTGCGATCCAGCTTCCCGTTCACCGTCAACGGCAGCACGTCCAGCACCACCACCGCCGCGGGCACCATGTACTCCGGCAACCTGCCAGCCACGAACTCCCGCACCACGGACGGAAGAAGAGCCTCACCAGCCGCAACCACATACGCGACCAGGCGCTTGTCGCCCGGCAGGTCCTCCCGGACCACGACCGCGACCTGCACCACCCCCGGATGCTCGGCGACGACCGCCTCCACCTCACCCAACTCGATCCGGAAACCCCGGACCTTCACCTGCTCATCCGCACGACCCGCGAACTCCAGCTCGCCGCGGGGGTTCCAGCGCACCCGGTCACCGGTGCGATACATCCGCTCGCCCGCATCACCGAACGGGCACGCAACGAAGCGCTCCGCCGTCAGGCCTGGCCGGCCCACATACCCACGCGCCAACTGCGCACCGGCGATGTACAGATCACCCACCACGCCAACCGGCACCGGGCGCAGCGCGTCGCTCAGGACGAAGACCCGAGTGTTGGGAATCGGCCCGCCGATGGGCACGCCGGAAGCGTCGGAAGCGCAGCGCCAGGCCGTCGCGTCGACGGTGGTCTCGGTGGGCCCGTAGGTGTTGAACATCAGCCGCCCGGCGGACCACCGGGTCATCACATCCGGCGGGCAAGCCTCGCCGCCGACCTCGAGGACAAGGTCAGGGGCGACCGCGCGCGGGTCCATGGTCGCCAGCACCGCCGGCGGCAGGGTCGCGTGGGTCACGCCGTGCTCGGAGAGGAACGCCTCCAGCTCGCCAGCGAGCCGTCGCTCCGGGGGAACGACCGCAAGGGTCGCGCCGACGAGCAGCGCCAGCGACCACTCGGAGCAGAAGTTGTCGAAGCTGACCGAGGCGAACTGGGCAACCACGGAGCCCGGCAGCACGCCGAAGCGGCCGTGCCCGACGGTGAGGTTGACAAAGGCGCTGTGCGGGACGGCCACGCCCTTTGAGCGTCCGGTGGAGCCGGAGGTGAAGATCACGTATGCCGGGTGTGCGGGCAGCAGCTGGCGGACCAGCTCCTGCTCCGTCAGGGCAGCGCCGTCGAGTGCGGCGAGCCGGGCGGCGATGACCGGCTCGTCCATGACGAGCACGGGTGCGCCGGCCTGCTCAGGCAGGCTGGTGACGGCGGTTCGGGAGGTCAGCACAGCGGCCACGCGGGCGTCGGCCAGCATGAAGGTGATCCGCTCCACTGGATACTCGGGGTCGACCGGCAGATACGCGGCACCGGCCTTGAGCACCCCGAGCAGAGCAGCCATCAGCTCGACGCCGCGCTCCAGGCAGAGCGCGACGACGGACTCCGGCCCGATGCCCTGGCCGGCCAGGTGGCGGGCGATCCGGTTTGCGCGTGCGTCCAGCTCGGCGTAGCTGACCTCGACACCATCGGCGACCACGGCCACCGCCTCGGGAGTCCGGGCCGCCTGAGCTGCGAACAGCTCGGGCACGGTGGCTGCGGGGGCGGGGGCGGCGGTTGCGTTCCACTCGGTGAGCACGCGGCGGCGCTCGTCCGCGTCCATCAGGTCGACGGCGCTCAGGCGCAGCGACGGGTCAGCGACCAGGTCAGCGAGCACCCGCTGCCAGCGGACGGCAATCCGCTCCACAGTGGCGCGGTCGAACAGGTCGGCGGCGCCGATCAGCCCGCCGCGGATCCCCGCCGGGCCGCCATCGGCGTCAAAGACCTCACCCAGGGTGACGTCAAGGTCGAACTTGGCCACCGCCTCGGCGGACGCGGCGGTCGGCAGCGCCCGCACGCCGGGCAGCGCCAGGTCGGCGCGGGCCTGGTTCTGCACGGTGAGCATGATCTGGAAGAGCGGGTGGCGGGAGAGTGAGCGCTCCGGGGCGAGCTCCTCGACGAGGCGCTCGAAGGGAACGTCCTGGTGCTCAAAGCCGGCCAGTGCCGTCTCCCGGACCCGGCCGAGGACCTCGAGGAAGGTCGGGTCTCCGGACAGGTCGGTGCGCTGCACCAGGGTGTTCACGAAGAACCCGACCAAGTCGTCGAGCGCCTCATCGGTGCGGCCGGCGTTGGCCGTGCCGATAGGAATGTCGGTGCCCGCACCCAGCTTGGAGAGCAGCACGGCCAACGCCGCCTGCACCACCATGAACAGCGTCACACCCTGCTCCCGCGCCACCGCCAGCAGCTCACGGTGGATGTCGGAGCCGAGCTCGAGTTCTGCGTTGTGGCCGCGGTAGCTGGCGATGGCCGGGCGGGGACGGTCGGTGGACAGCTCCAGCTCCTCCGGCGCGTCGGCCAGCACCTCGCGCCAGTAAGCGACCTGCTGGGCGAGCACGCTCGTGGGGTCGTCCTCCGAACCGAGCAGCTCACGCTGCCAGAGCGCGTAATCCGCGTACTGCACCGGCAACGGCGCCCAGCTCGGCTCCCGACCCTCAGTACGGGCAACGTAGGCCTGGGTGAGGTCACGGGCCAGCGGGCCCGTCGACCAGCCGTCCGAAGCGATGTGGTGCATCACCACGACGAGCACCCGCTCACCACCGTCAGTGGTGAACAGCCGGGCCCGGATCGGGATCTCACCCGCCAGGTCGAATGCGTGCCGGGTGGCGTCGGCCACCGCGGCGGCGAGCTTCCCCGCCGAGACCTCGATGACCTGCAGGGCAAAGCCCGTCTCCGCGACCGGCAGCACCTCCTGGTGCGGTTCGCCATCGGCGAGGGCGTACACAGTGCGCAGTACCTCGTGCCGATCCACCACGTCGAGCAGTGCGGCACCCAGCGCGTCGGTGTCCAACTCACCGCTGAGCCGCACCACCACCGGGACGTTGTAGGTCGCGCTCGGCCCCTCCAACTGACCCAAGAACCAGAGGCGTTGCTGGGCAAAGGAGAGAGGCAGCGACTCGGGGCGCTCGTGGACTGTCAGGGCGGGACGGGCGCTGCCGAACTCAGCCGGGACGGTCGCGGCGAGGCGGGCCGGGGTGGGCGCCTGGAAGAGCGCACGCACCGAGATCTCAACGCCCAGCCCCACGCGGAGCCGACTGGCCAGCCGCACTGCCAACAGCGAGTGCCCGCCAAGGGCGAAGAAGTCATCGTCGACGCCGACGCGCTCCAGGCCGAGCACCTCGGCGAAGGCCTCGCAGAAGGTCTTCTCACGCTCGTTGGCCGGCTCGCGGCCGGTGCCCGCAGCGGCGGCGTAGTCGGGGACGGGCAGGGCTCGGCGGTCCAGCTTGCCGTTGACGGTCAGCGGTAGCACGTCCAGCACCAGCACGGCCGCAGGCACCATGTACTCGGGCAGCCGATCGGAGGCGAACTCCCGCACCAGACGTGGGAGTTCGTCACGATCGGCCAGCTCCTCCGGAACCACGTACGCGACCAAGCGCTTGTCCCCGGGCACGTCCTCGCGGACGACCACGGCTGCCCGGCCCACGGCCGGGTGCGCGATCACGGCGGCCTCGACCTCGCCCAGCTCGATCCGGAAGCCGCGGATCTTCACCTGATCGTCGGCGCGGCCCAGGAACTCCAGCAGACCGTCCGTCGTCCAGCGGACCCGGTCGCCGGTGCGGTACATCCGGCTCCCGGCCACGTCGAACGGCGAGGCGACGAACCGCTCCGCGGTCAGGCCAGGCCGGCCCACGTAGCCACGGGCCAGCTGGGCTCCGGCCACGTACAGGTCGCCGGCCACTCCGATGGGCACCGGGCGCAGCGCGGCGTCAAGGACAAACACCCGGGTGTTCCACATCGGGCGGCCCATCGGCACGGCAGTGTGCTGCGCAGCGGTGTCAAGGTCGACGATGGCGTCGGTGCAGCCCACCGTCGCCTCGGTGGGGCCGTAGTGGTTGACCACCGAGACGCCGGGGTGACGGCGCGACCACTCCTTGACCAGGCTGCCCGAGGCCGCCTCGCCGCCGATCATCAGCCGACCGGTGGGAGCGCAGATGGCCGGCAGAGCGTCCATCAGCGCCAAGTGGCTCGGGGTCACCTTCAGGAAGGTCAGGCGCTCCCCGTCCAGGGCCTCCTCCAGCGCGTCGGGCAGCCGCTCGTCGAAGGGGGCGACCACCAGTCGGCCACCGGCGGCAAGGGCGCCGTACAGCGCAGTCACGCCCGCGTCGAAGGAGATCGACGCATGCCACAGGGTGTTGCCGGCCAGTTCCGGATAGGCCACCCGGCAGCGCGCCACGTAGTTCACCAAGGCCCGGTGCTCGATCGCCACGCCCTTGGGGCGCCCGGTGGAGCCAGAGGTGTAGATGACATAGGCGGGATGGTCGAGCAGCAGCGGGCGGACCAGCTCCTTCGCCGTCAGGGCGGTGCCGTCCAGCGCGGCGAGGGTCACACGGAAGCTGCTGTCATCGAGCACCATCACCGGTGCGTCCCCATGGGCGGGCAGACCGGGACGGCACGCCACCGAGGTCAGCACGGCCGCCGGCCGCGCGTCGCCCAGCATGTAGGCGATGCGCTCCGCCGGGTACTCCGGGTCGATCGGCAGGTACGCGCCGCCCGCCTTGAGCACGCCGAGCAGAGCGACGACCAGGTCAACACTGCGTTCGGCGCAGACCGCGACCAGCGACTCCGGGCCCACCCCGGCGCCCGCCAAGTAGCGGGCCATCCGGTTGGCGCGGGCGTCCAGCTCTGCGTAGGAGAGCGCGACACCCTCCGAGACGACCGCGACCGCGTCCGGAGTCCGGGCTGCCTGCGCCGCGAACAGCTCAGGCATGGTGACATCCGGTGCCTCTGCCGCCGTGTCGTTCCACTCCGTGAGGATCCGGTGCCGCTCGTCGGCGTCCAGCACCTCCACCGTGCCCAGGCGCACCGACGGATCCGCCACCAAGGCGCCGAGCACTCGCGGCCAGGCCGCCGCGATCCGCTCGACCGAAGACCGGTCGAACAGATCGGCCGCCGCCTTGACCACACCTCGCAGCCCGCTCGGCGCACCGTCGGTGCCGAAGAGCTCGGTGACGGTCACGTCCAGGTCGTAGCGGGCAGCGAGCTCGGGTGCCACGCCCTGCGGAAGCTGACCGGCACGCACGCCCGGCAGCGCCAACCCGGCCCGGGCGTTGTTCTGCACCGCGAGCATGACCTGGAACAGCGGGTTGCGGGCGAGCGAGCGGGACGGGGCGAGCTCCTCGACGAGGCGCTCGAAGGGAACGTCCTGGTGCTCGAACGCGCCCAGCGACGCCTCCCGAACCCGCTCCAGGACCTCGAGGAAGGTCGGGTCTCCGGACAGGTCGGTGCGCTGCACCAGGGTGTTCACGAAGAACCCGACCAGATCGTCCAACGCCACATCCGTACGGCCAGCGGTCGCCGAGCCGATCGGGACGTCCTCACCGGCACCGAACTTGGAGAGCAGCACGGCCAACGCCGCCTGCACCACCATGAACGGCGTCATGTCCTGCCTGCGGGCCACCTGCACGAGCTGTCGGTGCGCCTCGGCCGGGACGTCGAACTCCACCGAGTGCGCACGGAAGCTCGGCACCTGCGGCCGGATCCGGTCGAACGGCAGCGGCAGCTCCTCCGGCGCGCCCGCAAGCGCCTCCCGCCAGTACTCCAGCTGCTGGGCGAGAACACTCTCCGGGTCCTCCTCCGAACCCAGCACCTCGCGCTGCCAGAGCGCGTAGTCGGCGTACTGGACGGGCAGAGGCTCCCAGTCGGGCTCCTGGCCGGCGCACCGGGCCTGGTAAGCCGCCGACAGGTCACGGGCCAGCGGCGCCAGCGACCAGCCGTCGGAAGCGATGTGGTGCATGACCACGACGAGCACGTGCTCGCCCGGAGCCGTCGTGAACAGCCACGCCCGGATCGGGATCTCCGCCGCCAGGTCGAAGGCGTACCGTCCAGCCTCGGCCACCGCGGCGGCCAGCCCCTCAGCCGGTACCTCGACCGTCTTGAGGACGAAGTCCGTCTCGTCCATCGGCAAGACCTGCTGGTACGGCTCGCCGTCAGCGACCGCGTACACCGTGCGCAGCACCTCGTGCCGGCCGATCACATCGCGGAACGCCGCGCCGAGCGCGCCCAGCTCCAGTCCGCCCGCGAGCGGCAGAACCATGGGGTTGTTGTAGGTCGCACTCGGCCCCTCCAACTGCCCCAGGAACCACAACCGACGCTGCGCAAAGGACAACGGCACCATCAGGACTCCCCCTGTCGACGCATCGGCCGCAACGCCGGCCTAGCTGCTTTCTTGGTTCCACGCTCAAGTTCTCCGAGCTCCTGGGCGAGGCGGCTCACGGTCGGCGCCTTGAACATCAGCCGCACCGTCACCTCCACCCCGAGCTCCGCCCGCACCCGGGCGGCCAACCGCACCACCAGCAGCGAATGGCCGCCGAGTGCGAAGAAGTCGTCATCGACACCGACCGACTCCAGTCCCAGTACTTCGGCGAACGCCGTGCACAGGACCCGCTCCCGCTCGTTCGCCGGCTCCCGGCCCGCTGACACCCCGGCCGACCAGTCCGGGGCCGGCAGTGCGCGGCGGTCCAGCTTCCCGTTCGCCGTGACCGGCAATGCATCCAACAGCACCACCGCCGACGGAACCATGTAGTCCGGCAGGCCGTCCGCCGCGAACTCCCGTACCTCGGAAGGGAGAAGACCCTCTCCGTCAGGCACGACATAGGCAACGAGCCGCTTGTCACCGGGCAGGTCCTCGCGGACGATCACCACGGCTCGGGCCACCTCGGGGTGGGCCGCCAGGGCGGTGGCGATCTCCCCCGGCTCGACGCGCAGCCCGCGGATCTTCACCTGGTCGTCGGCGCGGCCCAGGTACTCCAGCTGCCCGCCGCCGGTCCACCGGGCGATGTCTCCGGTCCGGTACATCCGGCTCCCGGCCGTGCCGAACGGCGAGGCCACGAACCGCTCCGCCGTCAGCGCCGCCCTTCCGGCATAGCCGCGGGCCAACTGCACGCCCGCGAGATACAGTTCGCCGCCCACTCCCGGTGGCACGAGCCGCAGCGCGTCGTCCAGCACGTAGGTGCGAGTGTTGGCGACGGGTGCGCCGATAGGCACTGATCCGCCGCCCTGCCCCTGATGGCAGCGCCAGGCCGTGACATCGACCGAAGCTTCGGTCGGGCCGTACAGGTTGTAGAGCCCCGAGCGGGTGCCGAGCACCTCGAAGAACCGCTGCTGCACATGAAGCGGCAGCGCCTCGCCCGAGCAGATCACCCGCCGCAGGCTCACACAGGCACCCACCGCCGGCACTGTCAGAAAGGTCTCCAGCATCGACGGCACGAAGTGCGTGACGGTCACCGCCTGCTTCTGGATCAACTGCGCCAGGTACACCGGGTCCTGGTGACCGCCTGGGCGAGCTACCACCAGGGTCGCGCCCTCGAGCAGCGGCCAGAAGAACTCCCAGACGGACACGTCGAAGCCGAACGGCGTCTTCTGCAGGACCCGGTCCGAGGGGGTGAGGTCGTACTCCCGCTGCATCCACTCCAGCCGGTTCACGATCCCCTCGTGTGCGACGACCACGCCCTTGGGCCGGCCGGTCGAGCCGGAGGTGTAGATCACGTACGCCGGGTGCTCCGGCCGCAGCGCCACCTCCGGCGCCGCCTCCGGCCGCGCCGCCAGGGCGGCCGCCGTCGCCGGGTCGTCCAGCACCGACACTGCCACGTGCGACGCCAGCAGAGCGGCGTACCGCGCCGCTGTGAGGGCCCACGCCGCGCCGGAGTCACCCAGCATGTAGCCGATCCGCTCCGCCGGAAGGTCCGGGTCGACGGGTAGGTATGCCCCGCCCGCTTTCTCCACCGCGAGCAGCGCGACCACCAGGTCCGCACTGCGCTCAAGGCAGACCGCCACCACCGACTCCGGCCCCACACCCTGGTCCACCAGATGACCGGCCAGCCGGTTGGCCCGGGCGTCCAGCTCCGCATAGGACAACTCGACGCCCTCGAAGACCACCGCCACCGCATCCGGAGTCCGGGACACCTGCGCCGCGAACAGCTCCGGCAGGGTGGCCGGCGCGACCTCGGCCGCCGTGTCATTCCAGTCGGTCAGGACACGGCGGCGCTCGTCGGCGTCCAGGACGTCCACCGCGCTCAGGCTCAGCGACGGGTCGGCCACCAGGCCGGGCAGCAGTCGTTGCCAGCGGGCGGCCATCCGCTCCACCGACGCGCGGTCGAACAGGTCTGCCGCGCCCACCAGCGTGCCGTGGATCCCGGCGGGCCGGCCGTCGCCGTCGAACACCTCGGCGAGCGTGACATCCAGGTCGAAGCGTGCCATCGGATCGGCCGACGGACCCACCGGCGCCGCCTCGACACCGGACAGGGCGAGCGCGGTGCGAGCGTTGTTCTGCACAGCCAGCATGACCTGGAAGAGCGGGTGACGGACCAGTGAGCGCTCCGGGGCGAGCTCCTCGACGAGGCGCTCGAAGGGAACGTCCTGGTGCTCGAAGCCGGCCAGCGCCGTCTCCCGGACCCGGCCGAGGACCTCGGTGAAGGTCGGGTCTCCGGACAGGTCGGTGCGCTGCACCAGGGTGTTCACGAAGAACCCGACCAGATCATCGAGGGCCTCGTCGGTGCGGCCGGCGTTGGCCGTGCCGATCGGGATGTCGGTGCCCGCGCCGAGCTTGGAGAGCAGCACGGCCAACGCCGCCTGCACCACCATGAACAGCGTCACACCCTGCTCCCGCGCCAGCGTAAGCAGCTCACGGTGAACGTCACCGGGAATCGCCAACTCCGCCGAGAACGCGGCGTAGCTTGACATCGCGGGCCGCGCCCGGTCGGTAGGCAGGACCAGTTCCTCCGGGGCGCCGGCCAGCGCCTCGCGCCAGTAGCCGACCTGCTGGGAGAGCACGCTCTGCGGGTCCTCCTCCGAACCGAGCACCTCACGCTGCCAGAGCGCATAGTCCGCGTACTGCACTGGCAACGGCGCCCAGTCCGGCGCCCGGCCCTCGGTACGGGCCGCGTACGCAGCTGAGAGGTCCCGCACCAGTGGGCCCGTCGACCAGCCGTCTGTTGCGATGTGGTGAACCACCACGACGAGCGTTCTGTCACCCGCATCCGAGGTCAACAGCCAGGACCGCACGGGGATTTCATTCTCCAGGTCGAAGGCGTAGCGGGTTGCTTCGGAGATGGTGGCGGCCAGCTCGGCCGCCGGCACGTCAGTGACCTGCAGCTCGAAACCGGCCTGCTCGACCGGAAGGACCTGCTGGTACGGGGTCCCGTCGACGACCGAATAGCGGGTCCGCAGGACCTCGTGCCGGCCCAC
>NZ_JBSGEL010000135.1:0-9974 GCF_053602875.1 Kitasatospora sp. NPDC004289
CCCGGCGGCCTGGGCCGCGCTCGGGCTGAGCCTGCTGTTCGTGGTGATCCGGCTGTTCCGCCGGGAGACGGTGCAGCACGCTGCTGCTGGCCTCCGGCTTCGCGGAGGGCCGGGCCGGCCAGAACATCCTCAAGCCCCACATCACCGCGCAGCTGCGCGGCGGGAAGGTGGTGCTCAACGGCAGCAAGATGCCCTGCAGCCTGGCCCGCTCGATGGACCTGCTGACCGCCTCGGTGCTGCTGGCCGACGAGGACGGCGTCGAGCGCCTCGCCGTCGCCCTGGTCCCCGCCGGGACCCCGGGCGTCGAGGTGCGCCCGTTCTGGCGCAACCCGGTGCTGGCCGGGGCGGAGAGCGAGCAGGTGGTGCTCACCGAGGTCGAGCTGGACCGCGGGCAGGTGGTGCTCACCGAGGTCACCGCGGACGCGGTGCCGGACGACCTCAACACGGCGGGCTTCCTCTGGTTCGAGCTGCTGCTGACGGCCGGCTACCTCGGCGTGGCCTCCGCCCTGGTGGAGCGGGTGCTGACCAAGCCGGGCGGCCCGCCCGAGGACCCGGCCGTCCACCTGGTGGAGGTGGAGGCCGCGACGCTCGCGGTGGAGGCGGTCGCCCGCGCCCTGGACGACGAGGACCAGCCCTGGGACGACGGGCTGCTGGTGGCCGCCCTGACGGCCCGTTACGCGGCCGAGGACGCCATCGCCCGCACCACCCGCGGCTGCCTGTCCGCCCTCGGTGGCATGGCCTTCGTCGGCTCGGGCGACGGCGGCTACCTGGCCGCAGCGGCCGGGGCGCTCGGCTTCCACCCGCCCGCCCGGGCACGGATGGCCGGGCCGCTGCGCGAGTACCTCGGCGGCCGTCCGCTGCGGATCGGATGACCGGGGTGACGGCCGCCCCCGGCTACCGGGTCGAGGTGGCGCGCGGCGTCGACGCGCTCCCGCCCGGACTCTGGGAGCGCCTGGCACCGCCGGACGACCCGGTCTGGTCACGCCCGGTGCTGCGCGCGATGGAGGCGGGCGCGATCGGCCCCGACGGCTACGCCCACCTGGTGCTCCGTCAGGACGCCCCCGGCGAGCGGGAGGCGCTCGCGGTGCTGCCGGTCGCGCTCTTCCCGGGACTGCGGCTGGACGAGGTGGTCGGGGCCGAGGACCGGCGCCGCCTCGCCCCCGTCCGGCGGGCCCTGCCGGGCCTGCTCCGGGCGCCGATGCTGTTCTGCGGCCACCTGCTGGGCCAGGGGCACCTGCTGACGGACCGCCGCCTCCCGCGCCGCGCCCTGGACGTGCTGGTCGCCGGGGCGCTGGCACTGGCCCGGCGCGAGCGCCTCGGCACGGTGGTGTTCAAGGACTTCGCCCCCGTCGAACTGGCCGGGCTGCGGCCCGCTCTGGAGGCCGCGGGGTTCTTCCCCGTCCCCGCCCTCCCCGACACCGAACTGCGCCTCGGCCCCGGGGGGTTCGAGGACTACCTGGCCCGGCTGCCCGCCAAGGCGCGGCGCAACGCCCGCAGCAAACTGCGCCGCTCCGCCGCCTGGCCCGGCCTGCGGACCGAGGTGCTGACCGACTTCGCCCACCTGCTGCCGCAGATGCTCGGGCTCTACCGGCAGGTGATGGCCCGGGCCGACCAGCGGCTGGACGTGCTGGACGGGGCCTTCCTGGCCGCCGTCCACCGCGCGCCCCCGGCCGGGCGGCGGCTGGTCGCCTGCTTCGAGGGGGACCGGCTGGTCGCCTTCCTGCTCTGCCTGTTCGCCGGTACGGGCGCCACCGGCGCCCGGATCGGCCTGGACTACCGGATCGCCCACCAGGCCGGGCTCTACCACGCGGTGCACCACGCCGCGATCCGGCTGGCCCTGGACGCCGGGTGCACCCACATCCGGTTCGCCCAGACCGCGTACCAGCCCAAGCTCGAACTCGGCTGCGAGCTGGTCGAGCTGTGGTCCGCGATGACCCACCTGCGCCCGCTGCGGCGGACCCTGCTGCGCCGGGCGCTGCCCCCGGCCCTGACGGCCGCGCGGGCCCGGGCCCTCGGCCCGCACGCCGCCGGCCACACCCCCGTCCCCGATCCCGAGAGGTTCCCCCGTGCCGCACGTTGAGGTCGAACTGCCGATCGCCGCACCGCCGGACGCGGTCTGGGCGGCGGTGGTCGACGTGGAGTCGTACCAGCACTGCATGGAGAGCGTCGACGAGGTGGTGGTGGTCGAGCAGGGCGACGAGCACCACCGCACCACCGCCTGGTCGGTGCGGCTGGAGGGCTCGGTGCTGCGCTGGACCGAGGCCGAGGTGGTCGACCCGGCCGCCCGGCGCTTCGACTTCCGTCAACTCACCGGCGACCTCGGCGAGTTCCGCGGCCACTGGGCCGTCCGGGAGGACGGCGAGGGCGGCAGCCTGGTGGCACTCGCCGCCGAGTTCGACATCGGCATCCCGCTGCTCGCCGAGATGCTCAACCCGATCGCGGCCGAGGCCCTGCGGGAGAACGCCGAGCAGATGATCGCCGCCCTGCGCACCCGCCTCGTGCCGGCCGTCGCGGTGGGCGCATGACCACGACGGTGGCGACGGAGGTCTTCGACCAGCTGCGCCGCCACCTGTCCGCCAAGCTCGCCCTCACCGGCAGCTTCGCCGGCCGCGGCGCCGTGGAGGAGGCCGCCGAGGGGGCCCGGGTCACCCTCTCCGACGGGCGCCGGGTGCTGGACTTCGGCTCCTACGCCGTCACCCTGCTCGGCCACCGCCACCCCGAGGTGCTGGCCGCCGTCCGCCGCCAGCTGGACACCATGCCCACCGCGACCCGCAGCCTGGCCAACCCGGTGGCCGCCCGCGCCGCCGGACTGCTCGCCGCCCACCTCGGCGGCGCCCTGCCCAAGGTGCACTTCGGGCTGAACGGCTCCGACGCGGTCGAGGTCGCCGTCAAGCTCGCCCGGCTGGCCACCGGCCGCGACCGGGTGCTCGCGGTGCGCGGCGGCTTCCACGGGAAGTCGCTCGGCGCCCTGGCCCTGACGCACAGTCCGCTCTACCGGGTCGGCCTGCGCGGCTGCGCGGTCGAGGTCGCCCACCTGGACCCGGACGACCCGCAGGCCCTGGCCCGGGAGCTGGCCACCGGGCCGGTAGCGGCCCTGGTCTTCGAACCGGTCCAGGGGGAGAACGGCGCCGTCCCGCTCCCGCCGGAGGTGCTGCGCACCTGGTGCGCGGCGGCGGTGGAGCACGGCGCGATGGTGATCGCCGACGAGATCCAGTGCGGACTGCGCCGCTGCGGCGAACCCTCGCTCGCCCTGGCCCTCGGCCTGCCCGTGGACGGCGTGCTGCTGGGCAAGCCGCTCGGCGGCGGAGTCGTCCCGCTCTCCGCCCTGGTCTGCTCCGAGCGGCTGTACGCGCGGCTGGACGCCGACCCCTTCCTGCACTCGGCGACCTTCGGCGGCCACCCGCTGAGCTGCGCGGCCCTGCCGCCCGCCCTGGAGCTGACGGAGCGTCTGGCCGGGCACGGCCGGACCCTCTCCGCCCGGCTGGACGACGGGCTCGCCCGGCTGCGCGCCCGCCACCCCGAGGCGGTGCGCGAGGTGCGGGGCCTGGGGCTGCTGCGCGGGGTCGACCTCGACACGCCCGCCCGCGCGGGCGCGATGGTGCTCGAACTGGCCGCCCGCGGCCTGCTGGTCTCGCCCTGCCTGGGCCGCCCGACCACCATCCGGCTGCTACCGCCGCTGGTGGCCACCGAGGCCGAACTGGCCGAAGGGCTCGGCCTCCTGGACGCCGCCCTGACGGCGGTGACCACCCGATGATCGCTCCGGCTCGACGAAGGACGGACATGCCCACGCGCGAGGAACTGGCCCTGGTGGTCAGGACGACCATCTCCGATGTGCTCGGCACGGAGGTCGAGGAGGTGCAGGAGCACACCAGCCTGCTGGCCGACTACGGCATCGACAGCCTGGAGCTGATGGAGATCGGCTCCCGGCTGGAACGCACCCTGGCCCTGCGGATCGAGGTCGAGGACCTGACCCGGGCCGAGGACGTCGGCCAGGCCATCGACCTGCTCACCCTCCGCACGGCGGGGGCCCGGTGACGGCGCGTCGGGGAGCCCGGCGGCCGGACGGCGGACACCGGGTCGCGGTCACCGGGATCGGCGTGAAGACCCCGGCGGGCAACGAGGTGCAGGAGGCCTACGAGACGGTGCTCAAGGCCCGCCCCACCGCCTCCGTCAGCGAACTCCTCACGGCGCGCGGCGTCTCGGTGCGGATCGCCTGCCTGGTCCCGCCGTTCGACGTGGAGTCCTACCTGACCCGCCGGGAGCTGCGGCAGATCGACCGGGCCGCCACCCTGCTGCTCTGCGCCGCCTCCGACGCCGTCGCCTCCGCCGGGTTCGCCGACTGCGGCGGGCTGTCGCCCGAGCGGGTCGGGGTGCAGATCGGCACCGGCATGGGCGGCCTGGCCAGCATGGAGCAGGTCACCACCGACCACTGGGACAGCCCCGGCGACCTCCCCGTCCACACCGTGCCGCGCACCATGGCCAACTCGGCCGCCAGCCGGCTCGCCCTGCGCTACGGGTACCAGGGCGCCTGCACCACCTACTCCTCGGCCTGCGCCAGCGGCACCACCGCGATCGGCGAGGCGGCCCGCCGGATCCGGCACGGCGAGCTGGACGCGGCGCTGGCCGGCGGCGTGGACGCCCCGGTCACCACGGTGATCGTCGGCGCTTTCGCGAAGATGCGCGCGATGTCCGCGCGCAACGGCGAACCCGGCCTGGCCAGCCGCCCGTTCGACACCGACCGGGACGGCTTCGTGATGGCCGAGGGCGCCGCCGTGCTGGTGCTGGAGCGCTGGGAGGCGGCGCTGGACCGGGGCGCCACGGTCCTGGGCGAGGTGGCCGGGTACGCGGAGAACTGCGACGCCTTCCACATCGTCGCCCCGATCGAGGACGGCGGGACGGCCGCCCGCTGCATGCGGCGGGCGGTCGCCGACGCCGGGCTGGCACCGGCCGACATCGGCCACGTCAACGCGCACGGCACCTCGACGGTGCTCAACGACCGCGCCGAGGCGCGGGCGATCGAGCGGGTCTTCGGCGCGGGGACGCTGCCGGTCACCGCGATGAAGGGCGTGACGGGCCATCTGATCGGCGGCTCCGGCGCGCTGGAGGCCGCCCTCGGACTGCTCTGCGCCGCCCGGGGCGAGGTGCCGCCGATCGCCAACCTGCGCAGCAGCCCCGAGGCCGCGCTGGTCGACCTGGTCCGCTCCGCGCCCCGGCGGATCCCGCCCGGGCGGCCGGTGCTCTCCAACTCCTTCGGCTTCGGCGGCCAGAACGCGAGCCTGGTTCTCCTCCCCGCCTGACCCGCCGTCACCTCCCCTCCTACGCTGGGACGATGCCATGCGAATCCTGCTGACCGGCGCGACCGGAGTGGTCGGCACCGAGGCCCTGGGCCTGCTGCGGGCCACCGGCCACACCGTGGTCCCGGTGGCCCGCCGGGCCACCCCCGAGGCCCCGCTCTCCTGGCGGATCGGCGCCGAGCCGCCGCCCGCCGACCTGGCCGGCCACTGGGACGTCATCGTGCACGCCGCGGCCACCACCCGCTGGACCCTGACCCGCCCGGAGGCGGTCGCCGCCAACCTCGAACCGCTGCGCGCCGTGCTGGCCCTGGCCGACCGCGACACCCACCTGGTCCAGGTCTCGACCGCCTACGTCGGCGGCACCCGCAACGCGCGGGACCTGCGCGGCGCCGAGTTCGAGGGCTACCGCAACGGCTACGAGTGGTCCAAGGCCCGCTGCGAGGAGCTGGTCCGGGAGGAGCACCCCGGGCCGCTCACCGTGGTCCGCCCGCCGCTGGTGGTCGGCCGCAGCGGGGACGGGCGGATCGCCCGCTTCTCCGGCCCGTACACCATCCTGCAGGCCCTGGTCTCCGGACTGGCCGCCGTGGTGGTCGGCGACCCGGGCGGCTACGCCGAGATCAGCCCCGTCGACCAGGTCGCCGAGGTGATCGCCGCCGCCGCACTGGCCGCGCCGCCCGCGGCCCCGCGCACCGAGGTGATCGCGGCGGGGCACGCCTGCCTGACGCTCTCGGAGCTGCTGGACGTCATCTGCGGGACGCTCAACTCCTGCCGAGCCGCCCACGGCGTGCCCCCGATCGCCCGGCCGCCGCTGGTCCCGGTGGAGCGCTGGGACCGCTTCTTCCTGCCGCTGGCGGACCGTCACCTCTCGCCGTTCCAGGCCCAGGCCGTGAAGCTGCTCGCGATGTTCCAGAGCTACACCGCGATGACCGAACCCTTCGCCCCGACCCACCCCGTCGCCGACCCGGCCGGGGTGATGGCCACCGCCGTGCGGCACTGGGCCGAGGCCAAGCCGCGGCTGTCGCTCGCCCGCCCGGAGCCGTGGACCCTGTTCGCCACGGCCTCCTGAGGGCGGGTCAGCGCGGCGGACGCAGGCCGTCGGTGATGACCGCGAGGACGCGGTCGCGGGCTCCGGGGTCGGCGGCGAGCTGCTCCACCGCTCCGCCGGCCGCGACCAGCAGGGCGATCAGCTCCGGCATCGCCAGGGCGGGGCGGACGGCACCGGCGCGCTGCGCGTCCTCCAGGAGCGCGGTGAGCCGGCCCAGGATCGCGTCGCTCGGTCCGCGGAGCGCGGTGTGGGCGTCCACCCCGGCCGCGGCCAGGGCCCGGGTGAACTCGCCCTTGCCGACGGAGCTCTCGACCAGCAGCCGGACGCAGTCGAAGAAGGCGGTGGCCGGGTCGTCCTCGTCGGCGAGTTCGGCGACCCGGGCGGCGACCGCCTCCAGGCGGCCGACCATCACCGCCTCCAGCAGGGCCTCCTTGGTCGGGAAGTGCCGGAACAGGGTGCCGACCCCGACCTCGGCGGCCCGGGCGATCTCCTCGGTGGGCACGGCGGTGCCGCGGGTGGTGAAGACCTCCGTGGCGACGTCGAGCAGCCGGGCGCGGTTGCGGGCGGCGTCCGCGCGCAGCGGGCGGTCCTGGCGGTCCTGACGGTCGGTCACCCTGCACCACACCTCTCGCCCGCCGGGGGCGGGAAAGCCTGGACAAGCGGAGTCGCCAGTCCGTATCGTTCTAAGCGGAGTCGCTGGTCCGATTCTAGCGGCCGAACCCACGGGGGTTGACCATGCCCGAAACCCTGTCACCGAGCGCCGTCTTCCACCGGCTGGTCGAGACGATCGGCGAGGAGCGCTACGGCGACCTCGCCGCCCTCTACGCCGAGGACGCGGTGGTCGAGACGCCCTTCCAGCCGGTCGGCCCGCGCCGGATCGAGGGCCGCCGGGCCCTGGCCGAGCGGTTCGCCCTGGTCGGCGCGGCCACGCCGGTCCGGCTGACCGCCACCGAGGTGGTGGTGCGCCGGACCGACGACCCCGAGGTGGTGGTGGCGGAGTGGGACTACCTGGTCCACCACCGGCCCACCGGGCGGGAGTTCACGGTCGCCAACGTCCAGGTGCTCCGGGTGCGGGACGGGCTGATCGTGCACAGCCGGGACTTCCACGACCACCTCGCCCTGGCCACGGCCACGGGTGCGGTGGAGGGCCTAGGCCTTCCCGACCCGCAGGTCGGGCCCGGTGCGGGGGAGTGACCACGGGGCCAGCGCGCGCGGTGCGGGCTGGTCGCAGAGGGTCTTGACGATCAGTGAGCCGATCGGCTGCCCGCTCGCCGAGTCGTCCTTGCCGACGTACGGGTTGTAGGAGAGGGCGAACTGCCGCTTTCCGTCCCGGCTGCCGAGCAGCAGCGTGCTCCAGCCGGGCAGCCCGCCGTCGTGGCCCCAGGCCGGTTCGCACCCCGGGCCGAGGTCGATCCGCAGCACCCCGAGCCCGTACGTCCCGTTCGGGGTGTTGGTCGGGACGGTGGTGGTCAGCGCCGCCATCTCGGCCGGGCGCAGCAGCTTCCCGCCGAAGAGCGCGGCGTGGAAGCGGTTCAGGTCGGCGGTGGTGGAGATGCCGTTCCCGGCCGCGTCCACCACGCTCGGGTTGAGCCGGGAGATGTCGGCCGGGCCGGCGGGCATGTCCAGGTAGGCGTGGGCGTACGGGCCGCCCAGGCCGGTCTGCGAGCCGGGGAAGGCGGTGTGCTCCAGGTGCAGGGGCTCCACGATCCGGCGCTCCACCTCGCGCTGCCAGCTGCGGCCGGTGACCTTCCGGACGATCATCCCGGCGAGGACGTAGTTGGTGTTCGAGTAGTGCCAGCCCTGGCCGGGGGCGAAGTACGGCGGGTGCTCGACGCCCACCGCGACCAACTGGCGGGCCTGGTAGTCGCGGTAGCGCCAGCCGCCGTAGGCGAAGTCCTGGAGTTCGGCCTCGTCGTCGACCAGGAAGCGGTGGTCCTCGGTGAAGTTGAACAGGCCGCTGGTGTGGTTGAGCAGCTGGCGGACGGTGATCGCGCCGCCGTTCGGGACGACGCCGGGCAGGTGGCGCTCCACCGGGTCGTCGAGCCGCAGCCGGCCCTCGCCCGCCAGCTGGAGGACGACCGTGGCCACGAAGGTCTTGGTCACGCTCCCGATCCGGAACCGCCCGTCCGCCCGGGCCGGCCGCCCGCCGTCCAGCTCCGCCACCCCGGCGGCGCCGTGCCACTGCGAGCGGCCGACCCGGATCTCGGCGAGCGCGGCCGTCATGCCGCCGTGTTCCACCAACTCCCGCAGCTCCTGCTGCCCCTCGACCCGGGCCCGCCGCTCCTCCCCGGCCCCGGCCACCGCCCCCTCGGCGGCGGCCACCGGAGCCACCGCCAACACGCTCGCCCCCGCCAACGCGACGGCTGCCAGCCGCACGCCCAACCCGGCCATGACGCCCCCTCTCCCCGGCCCCCCTGCGGCACCGGGCCACCACCCTCGCACCCGCCGCGCCCGCCGCACCTCCCCCGCGCGGGGTGCGCCGGAGCCCTTCGGAGGATGACCCTGACGGCCCGTCAAATCCTCCGCAGGGAGCTTGACTTGACGCTCCCGGTACGAGGTCGAGGCGGACGCGTGCCCCGGTGGCGACCGCCCGATCCCACCAGAGCGACAGCCCCCGAGAGCCTGTCTGACAATTCCCGCCGGGTCCGGCCCGCCCGGCACGCACGCTCGCCGCACGGCCGAAACGCCCAAGTAGCTCCGCTACGAGGGCGCCCCGGCCGCACGCCGATCGCACGCGCCCTCCTTGCCCGCCATCGGGCAGGAGGGGCCCTGAACGACCCGGCCTGATCCGACGCGAATTGTCAGACAGGCTCTAGAGGTCGGCGCCCAGCTGCCGTCCCTCGGGGGCGCCGGGGAGGACCCAGGCGAGGGCGGAGGCGGTGTGGGTCAGGAAGGGGGTGAGGGCGTCGTGTTCGGCGAGGCGGGTCTGGACCCGGGTGAAGAGGGCCGGGTCGCGGAGGAAGGCGCAGAACAGCAGGCCGCGGTCGGCGGGGCCGTCGTCGTAGGACCAGCTGCGCCGCAGCATCCGGGCGCCGCCGTCGAGCCGGGGGTTGCTCAGGCGGACGTGGGCGTCGGCGGGGAGGACGTAGGAGCCGTCGGGGTGCTTGGCGTAGACGTCGGGGGTGTCGTGCTCGGCGTTCCCGGTGAGCGGGGCGCCGGTGTCGGCCCGGCGTCCGACGGCCAGCTCCTGACGCTCCGTCGGGAGGGCCGCGAAGGCGGCGGTGTCCATCCGGATCCGGCGGTAGACCAGGACCGTCCCGTCCGCGTGCGGCCCGGGCGGGCCCCAGAGGGAGGGGTCGTCCGGGGCGGGGTTGGCGGTCCCGTCCTTGAAGCCGAAGAGGTTGCGCGGTGTCCGCCCCTCGGGGACGGGCGGCAGGAAGCCGGCCTGGCTCCAGCGGACGGCCGCGCCGCACCGCGCGGCGGCGGTGACCAGGTGCTCGGTCAGCACAGCGGTGGTCCAGGGCTGTTCGGCTGCGAGCTGGACCAGCAGGTCGCCTCCGCTGCGGGCGGGTTCGAGGCGGTCGCCGGCGAAGGCGGGCAGCTCGGCCAGGGCCGGCCCTGCTGACGGAGATCGCGTGCTCGTATCCGTTCGTCGACGAGGCCAGGGCGGGTGACGACGGCGAACTGGAGCGGAT
>NZ_JBSGEL010000136.1:0-9769 GCF_053602875.1 Kitasatospora sp. NPDC004289
GCGTCACCACCGACCCGCTGGTGCTGGGCGGCGCCGCCCTGGTGCTGACCTACTCGGCGTACGCCCACCCGGCCCGCCCGGCCCACGTCCGAAACACCCTCAGTCCGAAACACCCTCAGTCGGAAAGCAGGACAGCCGCGATGACCCGCGAGGTACCGTTCGTCCGCGTCACCACCGCCGATGGCGTCACCACCCTGGAGCTGGACTCCCCGCACAACCGCAACGCCCTCTCCACCCGGCTGATGGCGGAACTGACGCGGGGTCTGGCCGACGCGGCCGCCGACCCCGGCGTGCGGGCGGTCGTGCTCGGCCACACCGGCAAGGTGTTCTGTGCCGGGGCCGACCTCTCCGAGGCCACCGGCGACGACCCGACGGTCGGACCGCGCGGGCTGGTCGACCTCCAGCGGGCCCTCGTGGACTGCCCCAAGCCCGTGGTCGCGGCGGTCGACGGCCACGTCCGGGCGGGCGGCCTCGGCCTGCTCGGCGCCGCGGACCTGGTGGTGGCCGGCCCGCAGTCCACCTTCGCCTTCACCGAGGTCCGCCTCGGGCTGGCCCCGGCGGTCATCTCGCTCCCGCTGCGGCCCAAGCTCGACCCGCGCGCCGCCTCGCGGTACTACCTCACCGGCGAGACCTTCGACGCGGCGGAGGCGGCCCGGATCGGCCTGGTCACGGAGGCGGCGCAGGACGTGGCGGCGGCGCTCAAGGTCTTCCTGGACGCCTTCCGCCTGTGCTCGCCGCAGGGCCTGGCCGAGACCAAGCGGCTCGCCAACGCCGGGGTGGTCGCGTCGTTCGAGCAGGACGCCGAGGAGCGCGTCGCGCAGTCGGCGCGGCTGTTCGGCTCCGCGGAGGCCCAGGAGGGCATGCGGGCCTTCCTGGAGCGCCGCCCGGCCCCCTGGGCGCAGTAACGCGTAAGCGCGGGCACGCCGGCGAAGGTGGTCACCCCGGGGGCGCGGGGAACTGCGCGCGGTGGAAAGGCAGGAGCTGCAACCGGCTGACGGTGCTTCGGTTGCAGGTGAGCCGCCTTCCGACCCGCGCAGTTCCCCGCGCCCCTGCGGGGCGCTCCGGCGGATGCCTCAGCGCGCGGCGACCGAAGCCAGCCGGCGGGCCGCCCGGTAGTCGCGCATGATCTGGGCGAAGGTGGTGTGCCCCTGGGTGGTGCGGGCGAAGGCCCGCCAGGCCGGGCCGACCAGGCAGACGGCGGCGTGGAAGAGGTGCGGCCGCTTCTCGAAGGCACCGAGCATCACCTTGCCGGCCCGCATCTCCACGCCCAGCCCGGCCTTGACGGCGAAGGCGTAGTTGAGCGCCTGCCGGCGGACGTCCGTCGTGCCGTCCGCCTCGGCCACCTTGACCGCCCACTCGCCGGCCAGCCGGCCCGACCGCAGCGCGTACGAGATGCCCTCCCGGGTCCACGGCTCCAGCAGCCCGGCCGCGTCACCGGCGACCAGCACCCGCCCCTTGGAGAGCGGTGAGTCCTCGGCCCGGCAGCGGGTCAGGTGGCCGGACTCCACGCTCGGGGTGAACCCGCTCAGGCCCAACTGCCGGATGTACTCGGCCAGGTACTGCTTCGTCGCCTCGCCGTCGCCGCGGGCCGAGATGACCCCGACGGTCAACGAGCCGGAGTCGGTCTTCGGGAAGACCCAGCCGTAACTGCCGGGAAGCGGCCCCCAGTCCAGGTGGATGCGGCCCTCCCAGGCCCGGGAGACCTGCTCGGGGACGGGGATCTCCGCCTCCAGGCCGAGGTCGATCTGGTCGAAGGAGACCCCGACGTGGCGGCCGATCCGGCTGGCGCTGCCGTCGGCGCCGACCACCGCGCGGGCCTCGATCCGGCGGCCGTCCGCCGTGGTGACGGTGACGGTCCGTCCGCTGCCGGCGCCGGGGCCCTCGGGCTGCTCGACCCCGCTGACCGTGACGCCGGTGACCAGCACCGCCCCGGCCTGCTCGGCGGACTGCACCAGGCGCAGGTCGAACTCGTCCCGGTTCACCAGGCCGAAGAGCATCCGCTTGGAGCGACGGGTGCGGGTGTAGCGGCCGCCGAGCGCGAAGGTGACCGCATGCACCCGGTCCTGCAGAGGGAGCTTGAAGTCCTCCGGCAGGCTGTCCCGGGAGGGGCCGATGATGCCGCCGCCGCAGGTCTTGTATCGGGGGTGCTCGGCCTTGTCGAGCAGCAGCACCCGGCGCCCCTGCTTCGCCGCCGCGTACGCGGCCGAGGATCCGGCCGGGCCCGCGCCGACCACCACCACGTCCCACACGCCGCCCAGCGGGTCCTGCTCCCGCGCCACGGCGTCCGACGCGGCGTCAGGATCGGGCCCGGGCACGGCGGGCTGGTCGGAGAGGTCCTGGCCGAGGGTGCTACCGGTGTCAGTCACAGGCAGCAATCCTAGTGCGCCGGACCTGCGGAGGATCCAGCCCTCCGGGAGTGGCGGCCTATGATCGAAACCACCCGAACACCTGGTTTCCCACGGTGCCCTCCCCACCCCCGGAGCACTCCTGATGACCGAGCAGTCCCTGGCGACGGCCGTCCGCGACCTGATGCCGCGGGCCAAGGCCGACCTCACCGACCTGGTCGCCTTCGCCTCCGTCGCCGACCCCCGCCAGTTCCCCGTCGAGGAGTGCCACAAGGCCGCCCGGTGGGTCGCCGACGCCTTCGCCGCCGAGGGCCTGACGGACGTCCGGCTGCTGGACACCCCCGACGGCACCCAGTCCGTCTACGCCGAGTTCCCCGGACCGGCGGGTGCCCCGACCGTTCTGCTCTACTCGCACTACGACGTGCAGCCCCCGCTGGACGAGTCCGGCTGGCACTCCCCCGCCTTCGAGCTGACCGAGCGCGACGGCCGCTGGTACGGGCGCGGCGCGGCCGACTGCAAGGGCAACGTCCTGATGCACCTCACCGCCCTGCGCGCGCTGCGGCAGGTGGACGGCGGCTACCCCGTCGGCCTCAAGGTGATCGTCGAGGGTTCCGAGGAGCAGGGCACCGGCGGCCTGGAGCGCTACGCCGAGGCCCACCCCGAACTCCTCGCCGCCGACGTGATCGTGATCGGCGACACCGGCAACTTCGCCCCCGGCCTGCCCACCGTCACCGCCTCGCTGCGCGGCATCGCCGAGGCCTCGATCAGCATCACCACCCTGGCCGGGAACCTGCACTCCGGCGCCTTCGGCGGCGCCGCCCCCGACGCGCTGCAGGCCCTGGTCAAGGTGCTCGCCTCGCTCCACGACGAGAACGGCGACTGCGCGGTGGCCGGTCTGACCACCGGTCAGACCTGGCAGGGCGTCCAGTACTCCGAGGAGCAGTTCCGCGCCGACGCCAAGGTGCTGGACGGCGTCGCCCTCACCGGCACCGGCACCGTGGCGGACCGCCTCTGGGCCCGCCCGGCCGTCACCGTGCTCGGCATCGACTGCCCGCCGGTGGTCGGCGGCGCCTCCTCCGTCCAGTCCGCCGCCGCGGCCCGGGTCAGCCTGCGCGTGCCGCCGGGCACCGACGTGAGGACCGCCCAGGACGCCCTGGTGGCCCACCTGGAGGCGGCCGTCCCGCTCGGCGCCCACGCGGTGGTCGAGCGGCTCGGCAGCGGCTCCCCGTTCAGCGCCGACACCAGCGGCCCCGCCTACGCCGCGATGGCCGAGGCCATGCGGGAGTCCTTCGGCACCCCCATGGTCGTCTCCGGCGAGGGCGGCTCCATCCCGCTCTGCAACACCCTGCGCACCCTCTACCCCGAAGCCGAGATCATCCTCATCGGCGTCGAGGACCCCACCACCCAGATCCACGCCGTCAACGAGAGCGTCGACCCGTCCGAGCTGGAGAAGATGTCCCTCACCGAGGCCCTCTTCCTCCGCAACTACGCGGCCGCCCGCACCGCCTGACCCACCCTCCGCCGGCCCGGCCCGGCTGCCGGGCCGGGCACGCTCTCCGTCATCATGGGAGCATGTCCGCGATCACCACCGTCCTGCTCAGCCCCGGCAGCTGGGAGGAGGACCAGCAGGTCCTCGACGAACTCAACCTCCGCCTGCGCGAGCTCGACCCCGAGGCTCCCGGCCGGTGGCGGCTGGGCAACCTGTCGGCCGACGGCGGTTCGTGGGGCGGCACGAAGTACCCGCCCGCGCTCTACGGCGGGGCGCTGAACCACCTGCCCTTCGCCGATTTCGCCCGCATCGTCGCCGAACTCCCCTGGTCCGAACCCGAGACGTTCCAACTGTTCGTCATGGCGGACCAGGAGGACCGCTACCGGGTGCTCACCCTGGCCGACCTACGGGGGGCGGCCCGCCGGGGCTGACCGCCGCAGGGCGCCGAGCAGCGTCGCGCCGAGGGCGGCGCCGGTGCCGGCGCCGAAGCAGAGCTCGTCGATCCGGCCGCGTTCGTGGCGGGCCAGGCGGTGCAGGGCGCCCACGGCGGCGGCCGCGGTCAGGACGGCGGCGGCACCGGGGGTCACCCGGCCGAGAGCGGAGCGGTGCGGGGCCAGGGCGGCCAGGCCGAGGAGCGAAGTGCCGTACTGGAGCACGGTGTGGAGGGGGACGCCGGCGACCCGGGTGTCGAGCACCGGAAGGACCCGGACGCCCCAGCGGCCCTCGTGGGTGAAGGAGTCCCAGAGCACGTGGGTGCCGGCCCCGACGGCCGCCGAGAGAACGAACCGGCCGAACGGCACCGGGCTCCGCCGCTCGGGCCGGACCACCCCGTACCACCAGAGCGCGGACGCTCCGGCGATCGCAACGTCCACCGTCGGCACGGCCCACCACCGGTGCGTCGGTCCGCCGTACCGGTAGCTGCCCCGCAGCACCGACTCGGCGAAGTACGGCACGTCCGGCGCCATCGCCCCGGCCACCAGGCCGGCGGCCACCCACCGCCCCCGGCCGAGCAGGGGGAGCACGGCGGCCGGGTGGCTGAAGGTGAAGGGCACACCGCCGATGCTAGGGGCTGTCTCCTCAAGAGGCGCAGGTCGGACACGCCGTCAGGTGGCCGGTGTACAGCGCGTGGAGTCGCGACAGCCGGACCTCCTGGGCGGCCTCGTCGCGCGGGGACGGGGCGGTGGAGGCGAGATGGGTGTCGCGGCCCTGCCGGTCCGTCAGGACCAGGCCCGCGGCACCCGCCGGTCCCCAGGTGTGGCGCGGGCGGTACCCGATGGCGGCCACCTCGCACCACGGCGTCGTCCGGGTCCCGACCACGGACCGGTTGACCAGTCCCTGCGCGTCGGCGCGGAGGCCGAGCAGGCCGACCCGGCAGAGCAGCACCGAGCCCACCGCGGCGGGCCCCCCGAACATCACCCAGAACATCCACTGCGGGAAGTGGATCAGCTCGTCCTCGGGAGCGCCCCAGGCCCGTACCAGTTCCGGCAGTTGGGGCAGCCCGAAGGCCAGCAGCAGAACGGCGAGCACGGTCAGCCTGATCCGCTCGGCCCGGGGCACGAACTCCACGGTACGGTCGTCGTTCACGGTGCGTCCCCGAGGTGGTCGAGCTCCTCGGCGATCGCGCTGCGCAGCTCGTCGTGCCGCGGGCCGAGGGCGTGGGCCGGCCCGCTCCAGTGCTCGCGCGGGTAGAGCCAGACGGGGTGGCCGACCTTGTCGGCGGGCTCCCAGTCGTAGCGGGGCCAGACGTGGGCGTGCAGGAACGGGTCGGTGTTGCCGAGGATCTCCAGGTTGACCCGGCGGAAGGCCGGATCGAGGCGGGCACAGGCCCGTTCGACGGCCTCGCCGAGCAGGGCCATGGAGTCCAGGAAGGCGGTGCGCTGAGGGCGGGTCAGGTCGGAGAGCCGCCCTGCGGCGGGGTCCTCGCCGAGCAGGACCGTGTACCCGGGGAGGAACTGCACGTCGCCGATCACGGCGAAGCCGCCGGGGAGCCGGCGCAGCACCGTGGGGTTCTCACCCCGCAGCGCCGCGCCGATCCGGTCCTTCTTCCAGCCGTCGTCCATCGGTTCCGTTCCGTTCCGTGCTGTTCGTGCGGTTCATGCGGTTCGTGCTGTGCGTCGAGCCGGGTCAGGCTCCCGCTCCCACCGCGGCCGGCAGTCCGGCCTCCAGGTAGCGGAGTTCGCCGCGCTCGCGCGCGTCGAGCGCGGCGGCCAGGCGCCGCAGCCGGTTGGGCGGGAGCAGGCCGGCGGCCTCGTCCAGGGTGACGAAGCGCCAGCCGCGCAGCTCCTCGGCGGGCAGCCGCAGGGCGGCCCGGGCAGTGGCGTCCAGGTGGCCGCCGTCGTACATCAGCCGCAGACCGCCGCGGCGCGGACCGGTGCGCGGCTCCCAGTCGACGGCGAGCAGCCGCAGCGCGGAGGCCTCCAGCCGCAGGCCGAGCTCCTCGACGGTCTCCCGCAGGGCGGCGTCGGTGGGGGCCTCACCACGCTCGACCACGCCGCCGGGGAACTCCCAGTCGGGCTTGTAGACCGGGTCGACGAGCAGCACCCGGTCCTGGTCGTCGAAGAGCAGGACCGCGGCGGCCACGGTGTCGCCGGTGGAGTCGGCGCTCTGCACGATCGGGCAGCGCGCGGTGCCCTGCTCGACCAGTTCGGCGAGCCGTTCGGCGGTCTGACGGGGCGTCAGCCCGGTCGTGTCCACCAGGTGGGCGTCCCGGCTGAGCCAGCGGCGGGCGGCACGGTACTGGGGCAGGTGCTCCTCGCACCAGCTCCGCAGCCGGGCGCTGGCGGCCGGGTCGTCGGGGCACTCCTCGCGGGCGGCTATCCGCTCGCGCAGGACCGTTTCGTCGGCGTCCAGCACCAGGTGGTGGACGGCCAGGCCGCGGGCGGCCAGCGCGCCGAAGATCTCGTCCCGGTAGTCCTCGCGCAGCAGCGTCATCGGCACCACCAGCGGCCCGGGCACCTCGGCCAGCAGGGCCGCCGCCACCTCGGGCACCAGCCGCCGCCAGGCGGCCAGGTCCTGGAAGTCCGAGACGGTGGCCATCCGGTCCGGCGGCAGGATGTGCCGCAGGCCGTAGCCGACCAGCTCGGGGTCGTAGAGCACGCTGCCCGGCAGCAGGCCGACCAGTTCCCGGCAGGCGCTGGTCTTGCCCGCGCCGAACGTCCCGTTGACCCAGACGATCACGTTTCCCCCGCCCTTCGCCGGTCGTGCACCGGCCCTCACCTCCCGGTCGTCCCCCGCCCGGACCCGGCCCATGCCTGCCCGGTCGGGCGACCGTCGCTTCCCGGCCGTACGGCATGTGTCAGCCGCACGCGCCAGCTTCCTGACCTGTTCAGGGCAGGCACGCCTGCCCACCGGGCCGGTCGCTCAGTCCAACTCGGGCAGCCGCTTCTTCAGCACCTTGCCCATCGCGTTCCTCGGGAGGTCGGGCACCAGCACCACCCGCCGGGGCCGCTTGTGCACGGAGAGCCGTTGCGCCACGAAGGCCGTGAGCTGATCGCCCGTCACCGAACCGTCGGCGACGACGTAGGCGACCACGGTCTGGCCGAGGTCCGGATCGGGCGCACCGACCACGGCCGCGTCGGCCACCGCGGGGTGGTCGCGCAGCGCGGCCTCCACCTCGCCGGCGCCGATCTTGTAGCCGCCGCTCTTGATCAGGTCCACCGAGGCCCGGCCGACGATCCGGTGGAAGCCGTCCGGCTCGACCACCGCGACGTCCCCGGTGCGGAACCAGCCGTCGGCGGTCCACGCCTCGGCGTCCGCGTCCGGCCGGTTCAGGTACCCCGTGAACAGCGTCGGCCCGGCCACCTGGAGCTCGCCGAGGCTCTCGCCGTCGGGCTCGACCGGTCCGCCGTCCTCGCCGACCAGGCGGGTGCGCACCCCGTCCAACGGCAGACCCACACTGCCGGGGCGGCGCTCGCCGTCGGCCCGGGTGGAGACGGTGATCAGCGACTCGGTCATCCCGTACCGCTCGATCGGCGCGTGGCCGGTCAGCGCGTGCAGCCGCTCGAAGACCGGCGTGGGCAACGGGGCGCTGCCGGAGACCAGCAGCCGGGCCCCCGCCAGCGCGCGGGCCGACGGCGCGTCAGCGGTGACGCGGGACCAGACGGTCGGCACCCCGAAGTAGAGCGAGCCGCCGGCCGCGGCGTACGCCTGCGGCGCGGGGCGGCCGGTGTGCACCAGCCGGCTTCCGGTGCGCAGCGCTCCCAGCACGCCGAGCACCAGGCCGTGCACGTGGAACAGCGGCAGGCCGTGCACAAGGGTGTCCTCGGCGCTCCACTGCCAGGCCTCGGCCAGCGCGTCCAAGCCGGCCGCCACGGCGGAGCGCGGGATCACCGCGCCCTTCGGGGCGCCGGTGGTGCCGGAGGTGTAGAGCACGAACGCGGGCCGGTCGGCGGACGGTTCGGCGTACGTCGCGGCCGAACGGACCGTCAGGTCCACCGGCAGCGCCTCGATCCCGTCCACCGGCCCGGCGCCCGCGGCCTGCGCCAGCAGGGCGGCGCCCGAGTCCCGGAGGATGTGCTCGCGCTCCTTGGGCCCGGAGTCCGGCGGCAGCGGCACCACCGGCACCCCTGCCAACAGCCCGCCCACCACGGCCACCACGGTCTGCGCGCTAGGCGTCGCCAGCACCGCCACCGCGGGGGCCCCGGCCACCCGGTCGGCCACCGCGGCGGCGGCACCCAGCAGGTGCTCCCGGGAGAGCGGATGACCGTCGATCACCAGGGCGTCGGCGGCATCGCCGTACGCACCGTCCAGTGCCGTCAGGAGTCCCATGGCCCGGACTCTACCGGCGTGCCGTCACCGACCAGCCACGAGGTGCGTCCCACCGACCCACCGAGGGACGGCAGGGCAACACCCCAGGGGCGCGGGGAACTGCGCGAGCCCGGAAGGCGGCCCACTGCGAGATCGGGGCATGTGAGCCAGTTGCACCTAGTGCCGTCCCCCACCGCGCAGTTCCCCGCGCCCCTGCGGGCCGCTCCCTGACGTCAGAGGCCCGACATGCCCCGGCCGGCGGCCTCCGAGCACTGTGGGTTCCGGCAGGCGCCACCCCGCCAGGTGTGCAGCCGACGGCCGTCGGCGTCCACCGTCTCCCCCGCGTACTCCGCCTCGACGGCGGAGTTGCAGCGGGCACAGGTGAGGTGCCTCGGCTTGGTCGCGCCGGTCTGGAGCTCTTCCATCGGGATGCCATCCACTCTCCGCTCGGGGCACGGCCACCGAGCGGTCGTCGTCCGGTCGTACCGCCATCGTCGGGCGGGCGGCGGCGGCCGGTCCACGGGCCGCCACCCGCCCGGGGCATCCGTCGGATGAACGCCGACCGGCTCCTGACCACCCGTCACCCCCGCCGAACTGCGGTTCCTCCGTCAGCGGGTGCTTGACACGGCGGCGTTCTGCACAGCACCGGGGAGGCCCGCCGTGACGCCACGGACCTCGCTGGCCGCCCGGCGGTCCACCGTGCTCAGCGGGCCGAGACCGCCGAGCACCGTCAGCAGCCCGGCCGTGGTCAGCGAGCCGGGCGGGCCCGGCACGGGTTCGAGGACCGTCAGGGTGGCGGCCTCGGCGAGCAGTTCGGGCCGCAGCCCGGCCAGGCCGCCGGGGCGGACCGTGCGGCCGGCCGGGAGCCAGTCGGGCAGTACCGGGCCGAAGGAGCCGAGCAGCAGCACGAGGTCGCTCTGCCGGACCGCCGACTCGGCCGCGTCGCGCAGGTCCGAGGCGCGATAGCACCACTGGTCGGGGTGCTGGCCGCGCAGGGTCGGGAACCTGCGGCGCAGCACCGTCAGGATGTCCCGCACCTCCTGCACGGGAGTGCAGGGCGCGGTGACGAAGGCCAGCCGCTCCGGGGTGGCGGGTGCGCCCATTCTCCCTTCCCTGACGGACGCCCCGGTCTCCGGGGTCAACATCTCGTTGACGGCGCGGCGGGCACTGGCGATGCAGGCCGGAATGC
>NZ_JBSGEL010000137.1:0-8053 GCF_053602875.1 Kitasatospora sp. NPDC004289
GCGTCCACCCACCCGTGGTAGTCGACGGTGCGGACGGGGTGGCCGTGCGCCCGCAGGCGCTCGACGAAGTCGGCGAGCAGCGCCTCCCGCGGGTTCGACCGGATCCGCGCCCTGCTGCCCGCCGAGGGCCTCACCGTCACCGGCGGGACCCAACTGGCCCAGGAGCAGGCCGCGCAGATCGCCGAGAGCACCAAGGGGCTCACCCGGCTGCTGCTGGCCTTCGCCGGGATCGCCCTGTTCGTCGGCTCCTTCGTGATCGCCAACACCTTCACCATGCTGGTCGCCCAGCGCCGCCGGGAGACCGCGCTGCTGCGCGCCGTCGGCGCCTCCCGCGGCCAGGTGGTCCGCGGCGTGCTGGCCGAGGCCGGGCTGCTCGGCCTGCTCGCCTCCGCCGCGGGGGCCGGGCTGGGCCTCGGCATCGCGGCCGCGCTGCGCCCGCTGCTGGACATCGGCGGCGCCGAACTGCCGGACGGGCCCATGGTGGTGACCGCGGGCGCGGTGCTGCGCGCGCTGGCCGTCGGCCTCGGCGTCACCCTGCTCTCCGCCTGGCTGCCGGCCCGCCGGGCCGCCCGCACCGCACCGGTCGAGGCGCTGACCGGCGCCGAGCTGCCGCCGCCCGCCCGCAGCCTGAGGCTGCGTCACGCCCTCGGCGCCCTGGTCACCGGCGCCGGGGTGCTGGTCCTGCTGTACGTCGCCGCCCAGCGCACCGGGGACGACGCCAACCTGCTCGCGGCCGGTCTGGGCGCCGTGCTGCTGATCACCGGCACGATCGTGCTCGCACCGCTGCTCGCCCGGCCGCTGATCCTGCTGGCCGGGGCGGCCACCGTGCGGCTGTTCGGCGTCACCGGCCTGATCGCCCGGGAGAACGCGCTGCGCAACCCGCGCCGCACGGCCGCCACCGCCTCCGCCCTGATGGTCGGTCTCACCCTGATCACCGCCCTGAGCGTGACCGGAAGTTCGATGGACGCCGCCCTGCGGCAGGCCGCGGTGGCAGGGCTGACCGCCGACCGCAAGGTCTCCCTGGCCGGCCCCGGCGGGCTCGACCCGGCCGCCGCCGCACGCCTCGCGGCCGTGCCGGGCGTCACCGCCGCGGTGCCGCTCGCCTCGGCCGCCTTCGGGGCGCGGGGCAGCTACACCACCCTGACCGGCGTCGACCCGAAGGGCCTGGCCGCCGTCTCCGACCTGGAGTTCACCAGCGGTTCGGCCGCCGGGATCGGCCCCGGCAGGGTGGCGCTCTCCGACGTGCTGGCCGCGAAGGCCGGGCTCGGCACGGGCGACGTCTTCGAGGGCAGGCTCGGCACCGCCCCCGCCCGGGAGTACACCGTGGCCGGCGTCTACCGGCAGACCCGGGCCTTCGGCGGCGCCCTGGCCACCCTGGACGAGACCCTGCCGCAGGCCTTCGGCGGCAAGCCGGACGCCGTCCTGCTGCGAGCCGCACCCGGCCGGGCCGGCGCGGCGCTCGACCGGGACGTCCGGGCGGCGCTCGGCGGCAGCCCGCTGCTGCGGGTGGAGAGCCGCGAGCAGCTGACCAGGGCTCAGGCCGGGCAGGTGGACGCGATGCTGGGCATGGTGGCCGGCCTGCTGGGCATGACGGTGGTGATCGCCGCCTTCGGCGTGGTCAACACCCTGGCCCTGTCGGTCTTCGAGCGGACCAGGGAGATCGGCCTGCTGCGCGCGGTCGGCCTGGACGCCCGGGGCGTGCGGCGCACGGTGCGGCTGGAGTCGGTGGTGATCTCGCTGTTCGGCACCGTGCTGGGACTGGCCGCCGGGATCTTCCTGGCCTGGGCCTGCGGCGGCCTCGCCGCCACCGCCCTGCCGCAGTACGCCCTGGTGCTGCCCTGGGCCCGGCTCGGCCTCTTCCTGCTGCTCGGCCCCGCGATCGGCGTCCTGGCGGCGGTCTGGCCCGCCCGCCGGGCGGCCCGCCTCGATCTGCTCAGGGCGATCGGTGCGCAGTAGGCACCACCAGCGGCTTTGCGTGCCATCCCGGGATGCGCTGCCCTTCCCGGTCCCCGTCCGGTCACCTCCCCCGTGCCCTTCGCGCTGCTTGCTCCGTGACCGCTCGGGCAGAGTTTGCGGTGAAGTGCCCCAACGGGCCTTCCCAGCTTGAGCGGTGTGTGCCGGTGGTGTTTCGATGACGGCCACTGCGCACGGACAGGTCGGCCTCCGCCTGGCCGGCAGCCGGCCGCAACCCTCGCGCCCCGCCCCCTACGACGCCGCCGCGCGACCGGGGTGCCGGGCGAGCTCTGCAGACGTTCCTTGGGAGACCCGTGAGCGACGTGCTTTTCACCGCCGGATCGCGCCGACTGCCTTCCGGGCGGATCGAGCTGGCGATCGATCAGGAGGGCGGGCTGACCGTCCGCCGGCTGACCGCCGAGCGGACCGAGAGCCGCGGCGGCGCCGTGGACCCCGCAGTGCACCAGCGGCTGCGCGCCGCGCTGAGGACCACCCCGGGGACACCGGGGAGGGGCCAGGTTGTGGGCCTGGCCGACGGTCGGGTTGTGGGCCCGACCGAGGAGCCGGCGGCCCGGCAGCTCACCGTGGGGGAGAGCAGCTGGGCCGACGGCACCGACACCCCCGTACCGCCGGTCGGCCGGCTGCTGGAGGCGCTCGCCGTCCAGCTGCTCCAGCCGCTGGAGTACGGCCAGCTCCCGTTCGCCGTGGTCCGGCCGGAGACGGCCGGGGCGGTGGACGAGGCGCTCCGCCCGGCCGCCGTGATCGGCACCGTCGGCGGTGCCCCGGCCTACGCGTTGGCCGACGGCACGGCCGGCTTCGACCTCGGGCGGCTGCCCGGCGGTGCCTCGCTGGGCGGCTCGGACGGCGCGGACGGCCTGCTGCCGACCGCCGTCGCGCTCGCCGAGGTGGCGGGCCGGGAGCTGTTCGCGCTCGGTGCGGCCGACGGCGCCGTCCAGGTCTGGGACGCCGACACCGGCGAGCTGGCGCACGGGACTTCGGGCGGCGAGGGCGCCCAGCTGGTGGCGGCCGGCCTGATCGGCGGGGTGCCGCTGGTCTTCTCCGGCGGCAGCCGGGGCGAGCTGCGCGCCTGGCAGGCCGAGGACGGCCGCGGGCTGGGCCTGCTGGCCGTCGGCGGCGAGGGCGTCACCGCCCTGCTGCACGCCCGGGTGGCCGGGCTCGACCTGGTGGTGGCCGGCGCCCCGGACGGCACCGTCCGGGTCTGGGACGCCGCCCGCGGTGCCCGGCTCCAGCTGCTGGTCGGCCACTCGGCGCCGGTCACGGCGCTGGCCGTGCTGCCGCTGGGCGAGCAGGCACTGCTCGCCACCGGCGGCCGGGACCACGAAGTCCGGCTCTGGGACCTGGCCACCGGCAGCCCGGTGGCCGAGTTCTCCGGCCACTCCGCCACCGTCACCGGCCTGGCCTTCGCCGAACTCGACGGCCGCCCCGTGCTGTTCTCCGCCGCCCTGGACAACACCCTGCGCAGCTGGGACGTGCACGCCGCCGAGGCGCTCGGCGGCCGCCCGGCGGGCGGCAGCTGGCTCACCGGCCTGGTCACCGTCCCGGCGGCCGGAACGGCGCAGCTGGCCAGCGGCGACGAGCACGGCCGGATCAGGTTCTGGGAGCTCAACGGCGGTAAGCCGGTGGGCAGTTGTGAGCCCGAGCCCACCACGGCCGGCCCCGTCCCGGTCAACGCGCTGGCGGTCGGCGAGCTGCACGGCCGCCCGGTGCTGGCCGCCGGCTACGGCGACGGCAGGGTCAGGCTCTGGGACGCCGGCACCCGCACCGAGCTGTACGCGCTGGAGCCGGACGGCGGCCCGGTGGCCTCGGTCGCGGTGCTCGCCGACCCGGACGGGCCGGTGCTGGTCTGCGGCACGGTGGCCGGCGCGGTCCGCTGCCACCGGCTCAAGGACGGGGCCCCGCTCTCGGTGCCCACCCCGCACACCGGCCCGGTCACCGCGCTGGCCTTCGCCGCCGCCGTCCCCGGCGCGGAGGCGGTGCTGCTCTCCGGCGGTTCGGACGGCACCGTCCGGGTCCGGCAGGCCCTCGACGGCCTCCCGGTCCGACAGTTGACGGCCCACCGGGGCGGCGTCACCGCGCTCACCGTGGGCGAGGTCGGCGGCCGCCGGGTGCTGGCCAGCGCCGGAAAGGACCGCACCGTCCGCCTCTGGGACGTGGACGCCGGCCAGGCGGGCCCGGTGCTGGACGGACTCGCCGCCCCCGCCGAGGCCTTGGCGCTCGGCACGCTGGACGGGCGGGCCGTGCTGCTGGTCGGCTGCGCCGACGGCACGGTGCTCGCCCGGGACGTGCTCGGCGGGCACACGCTGGCCGAACTCCCGGGCGGCAGCGCCGAGGTGCGCTCCCTGGTCTGTCAGGTACTCGACGGCGAGGTGCTCGTCGCGGCCGGCGACGAGAGCTCGGTGCTCCGGCTCTGGCACCTGGCCAGCGGCTCCCTGGTCAACGAGGCGCCGCTGGACCGGATCCCGCTGGCCATCGCCTTCGGCGAGGCCGGGCTGCACGTGGTCGGCCCCGGCGGCCCGGTCACCCTCTGACCGTCGTTTCCTCGCACGCTTCCCAACTGTCTTAGGGGTAGGGGTACATGACCGGGAGTTCCGGTTCGTTCAGCATCGACCTGGCCGAGGTCGAGTCGTCCGCGACGATGATCCAGCGGATGCACGACGACCTCCAGGAGGCCTTCATCGTCCTGAAGACCTACGTGGGGACGGTGAACAAGGAGATCTACGGCAAGGACCTGGTCGGCGAGTCGCTGGGCGGCAAGACGGCGGCGGTGATCGGCCTGTCGGAGCAGCAGGACAAGGCCCTGACGGGTCTGCAGTCCTTCCTGGAGAACACCGCCCAGGTGGCCGCCAACCTGAAGACCATGGTGGCGAGTCACCGCGGCACGGACTCCGACAACGCGGACGACATGAAGAAGATCGAGCAGGGCAACGACATCCCGCTGCCGCTGCCCCCGAGCACCAGCCCCGGCGGCGGCTACGTGTCGCCGCAGGCCCCGCCGAAGCTCGACTACAACCACGCGGGTGACCGGCCGGAGCCGGCCCCGCGGCCGCAGCCCGGTGGCCGCAACCTGATGTGAGGCCCCCGCGCTTCGCCTCCCGTCCCTCCCCGTTCCTTCCCTCCCCTCTCCGTGAAGTGAGTGACCCGCCGTGCCGATCGAGCTGCCTGCCGATCTCGAGGACGTGCTCAAGACCCTCCAGAGCAACGAGGAGGGCAAGGACGTCCTCTTCCCCGACGGCAACGAGACCCGGATCGCCGATCTGGCCGCCGCCTGGAAGAAGTTCAACGACATCGCCGACGTGCGGATCCGGACGATCCTGGCGCACGCCCAACGGGCCTGCGACAGCATGTCCGGCGAGGCGGCCGACAGCTTCGAGCGCTACCTGCAGAAGTACGGCGTCGGCGACGGCTCGCACGCCGGGACGATCATGATGGCCGGGAAGCTGATGGAGCTTCACCTCAGTGGTGCCGCCCAGGCGATCGGCGACACCAAGACCTCGATGATCAACCAGCTCCAGTACGCGAAGAAGTACATCGAGCAGAACCCGGCGGGCAAGAAGGACGACATCGCCAAGTCCGAGGGCGTGAAGTCGGCCGTCGAGGCGTACCACACCTACGTCAAGAGCGTGACGGGCAGCGTCGACCAGATGCTGCGCAAGGGAGCCGACCACGGCGCCGCCACCCAGGCCGCGACCGAGATCTGCAACCTCAACAAGAGCAAGGCCGGCCCGCCGCCCGGCACCCCGCCGCCGGGCACCGGCATCAACTCGGCGCCCCCGCCCGGTGGTGACGGAGCGGGCGGTGGTGCCGGCGGTGGAGCCGGTGGTGGCGCGGGCGGCGGCTCGGGCTCCGGCGACGGAGCCGGTGGCGGTGCGGGCGGTTCGAAGACCAAGCCCTACCAGCCGCCGAAGGTCAAGCCGTACGAGCCGCCGAAGGTCAAGAACCCGTACCTCGACGGCGGCGCGAACGGCGGCGGCAAGTTCAAGCCCGCCGTCCAGCCGCCCGGCCTCAACCTGGCCGGCCACCCCGACTACAAGGGCAGCTTCGGCTCCACGCTGAGCCCGTACTCCTCCTCCGGTTCGGGAGGTGGCGGCGCGGGCGGCGGTTCGGGCTCCGGCGGTGGCGCCGGGGGCGGCGGGCTCGGCTTCGGCGGGGTCGGCGGCGGTGGCGCCGGCGGCCTCGGTCGCGGCGGCGGACTGGCCGGTGCCGGCGGTGCCGGCTCCCGGATGGGCGGTGCGGGCGGTGCCGGTGCCTACGGGCGCGGTGGCGCGGCGGGTGCCGGTGCGGCCGGTGCCGCGGGGCGTGGCGCGGCCGGGATGCCGGGTGCGGCGGGCGGCGGGCACGGCGGTGGCGCCGGGGCCGGTGGCGGTGCGGGCAAGGGCGGCGGCAAGTTCGTCCGGCCGACCCGCTTCGGCGGCGAGGACGAGAAGGAGCGCCGCCGCCGGGACCGCGGCATCGTCGGCGGCGAGCAGGTCGACCACGAGAGCGGCGACCCGCACTTCGAGCGGATGCGGCGTCAGTGGCTGGACGAGGCGCGGGGCGGCGGGGTGTCGGAGGGTGCCGAGGCCGCTGCCGCGGCGGCTGCGGCGCAGCCTGCGGCGGCCGGTGGGGCCGACCTGATGACGCAGCTGGCAGGGGCGTTGCTGGGCGGCGGCGAGGCGGCGGGCGGTGACGTTCCGTCGGCTGACGCCGCGTCGGGCGCCGAGTCGGGCGCTCCGGCCGCGGAGGGCACCGTCACGACGGCGGAGTCCGCCTCGGCGGGGAGCGCACCGGTCGCGGAGGCGGCTCCCGCCGCCTCGGCGGAGCAGGAGTACCTGGACCGGGCCCGGTCGGTGGCGGAGCGGCGCGGGCGCACCGACGAGGACGCCCCCACGCTCGACCCGGTCCCGGCCGCTCCCGCCGCCGAGCCGACGCCGATCCGGCAGGAGGGCGGGTACGACGTGCCGAGCCCCTTCCTGCGGGCCGCGCTCACCCGGATCGCCGCCAACTCCTCAGGCGAGGGCGCACCGCGGAGCTGACCGCTCCACCTGTCTGGGCGGCGGAGGGCACCCCCGAGTCCTCCGCCGCCCCTTCTCATCCCCCCTACCGTCGAGATCGCTGAGGGACCGTCATGACTGACCAGTCGCCCTTCCGGCCGGCCGATTACGTGGAGACCACTCCGCGGCGCGCCGTCATGGAGCCGCAGGCCGCACCGCTCTGGGGCGGGGGAGACGAGGAGACGTTTCCTGCGCAGTACGGGCCTGCGGAGGGTGAGTTCGCGGCGCGTCGTGGGTTTGCGGAGGGTGAGTTTCCTGCGCAGTACGGGCCTGTGGAGGGTGAGTTCGCGGCGCGTCGTGGGTTTGCGGAGGGTGAGTTCCCTGCGCAGTACGGGCCTGTGGAGGGTGAGTTCGCGGCGCGTCGTGGGTTCGCGGAGGATGAGTTCCCCGCGCAGTACGGGCCCGCTCAGGATGTGTTCCCGGCGCAGCAACGGATGCAGCCGGACGCGGCGCCCTTGTGGGGCGGCGGCGAGACCGTGGCCGCCCAGTACGAGCCGCGGGTCGGCGGCACCGTCGGCCGGCCGGTGGAGGGCACGTTCCCGGCGGAGGCGGCCTACGAGCCCGGCGTCATGCGGGCGATGAGCGGGACGGATCCGTTCGGCACGACGATGCCGGCGCAGACGGCCGCCGCCTACACGGAGGCGATTCCGGCCAGTGCCGGTGTGCCGCGTGGCGGGGCGTCGCCGGAGTACACCGAGGCGGTGCGGGCGAGCACGGGCGTGCCGCTGGGCGGCGAGGCGGCGGTGGCGGGTACGCCCGCGTACACCCAGGCCGTGCCCGCGAGTTCGGGCATCCCGGCGGGGAACGCCGAGTTCACGGAGGCGGTGCGGGCGAGTTCGGGTGTGCCGGTGGCTGGTTCGCCTGCGTTCACCGAGGCGGTGCAGGCGGGTGGGGCTGGTTCGCCGGGGTTCACGGAGGCGGTGCGGGCGAGTGCCGGTGTGCCGGTCGCCGGATCGCCTGCGTTCACCGAGGCGGTGCAGGCGGGTGGGGCTGGTTCGCCGGGGTTCACGGAGGCGGTGCGGGCGAGTGCCGGTGTGCCGGTCGCCGGA
>NZ_JBSGEL010000137.1:8150-9382 GCF_053602875.1 Kitasatospora sp. NPDC004289
GGATCGCCCGCGTACACCCAGGGCGTGCAGGCGGGGGCGGGTGAGTTCACCCAGGCGGTGCCCGCGAGTGGGGCCGCGAGTGCGGGGGTCCCGGCCGGTTCGCCGGAGTTCACGCAGGCCGTGCCGAAGAGCACCGGCGTCCCGCTCGACGGAACCGTTCCCGCCGAGCGTGCGGTGTCGCCCGACGGGACGACCCCTGCGATGAAGGTGGGTGGCGAGGGCACCCCCGCCATGCAGGCGGTGTCGCCCGACGGGACGACTCCTGCGATGAAGGTGGGTGGCGAGGGGACCCCCGCCATGCAGGCGGTGTCGCCCGACGGGACGACTCCTGCGATGAAGGTGGGTGGCGAGGGGACCGCCGCCGTGCCGGCGGAGTCGCCCGACGGGACGACTCCTGCGATGAAGGTGGGCGGCGAAGGCACCCCCGCCATGCAGGCGCGGAGCAAGGGGTCCCCGTCGCCGTCCGTCGGTTCGGCGATGGCCGGTGGCTTCCGGATCGTGCCCGAGCAGCTGCGGGCCGCCTCCGGCCCGGTGCTCGGTGTCGCGGACGACCTCAAGGAGCTGTTCACCAGCATGAACGGCTACCTCAGCGGCATGCGCGGCAACTCGCCCTGGGGCAACGACGACGACGGGAAGTCCTTCGCCAACGGCGAGGACGGCGAGCCCGGTTACCTCGCCAACGAGAAGGACGTGCTGGAGGGCCTGGAGGCCCTCCCCCAGGTCCTCGAAACGATCGGGAAGCGCCTCAAGGGCATGGCCGACGGCTACGAGAACGCCGAACAGTTCAGCCTCACCGGCATGGGCAAGCCCGAGCTCCCCCTCCCCGGCACCGGTCAGCAGGACCTGCTGCACCGCGACATCGCCGGCGGCAAGTACAACGGAAGGCACTGACCCACCATGGCTGTCGAACTCCCCGAGCCCCTGCAGTGGGTCCTGATGCTGCTCGCCGGTTCCCGTTGGCCCGAGGGCGACGAGGACCTGATGCGGGACATGGCCCGCCGTTGGCGGTCCGCCGCCGAGACGATCGAAGAGGGTGGGCGGGCCGCCGACTCGGCGATGAAGCGCGCGCTGGACGGCCAACAGGGCGCCGCCATGGACGAGTTGTCGAAGAAGTGGGAGACCCTCACCCTCCCGGCCGACGGGAAGAAGCCCGGTTTCTTCCCCGGCATGGTGAAGGCCTGCAACTCGATGGCGGACAGCCTGGAGGCGATGGCCAACTCGACCGAGACGGC
>NZ_JBSGEL010000138.1:0-8722 GCF_053602875.1 Kitasatospora sp. NPDC004289
GGGTGCCCCCCCCCGGGGGCGGCGGCCGTCGGTCCGTCCGGCACCGAGGGCGGGCACGGTGCCGCCCGGCCTGATCGCGTCGGCGGGCGGTCCGCACCGGTGGTTCCGCCGATCGGGCGGGGTCGGGTGGGGCGGGCCGGTGATCGTTCTCGGCCGTTCGCGTGACCTGGTGGGCGCTGGTTCCACCGCCCCGTGCCAGGCGCCGTTGACTGGCCTCCGAACGGTTCGCGCCCGCCGTGCTCGGCGCGGCGGGCCCCTACGGGAAGGACACCTTTCGTGAGATGGAAGCCGGGAGCGATCACCCTGGCCGGTGCCGTGGGAGCGGCCCTGCTGCTGCCCGCCCAGTCCCAGGCGGCGATGGCGCCGCCCGCCCCGGGGACCTACCGGGTGGAGGGCGTCTACCACCGCACGGTCTGCCTCTCGTACCGCAACTTCGACGACCAGAAGTTCGAGGTGGTCCTGGCCTACAGCGGCTGCCCCTCGGACGAGTACACCGACAACGTGTGGACCGTGACCTCCGACCAGCAGCTCAGGATCACCGGCAAGGGCAACCGGAAGACCGTCTGCCTCACCGACACCGGCGGCAAGGTCGCCGGTGCCGCGTGCGAGGGCGCGAACAAGAAGCAGAAGTGGTCCTTCGACAAGGACCGCAAGGTCCTCAAGCCCGTCGGCCGGGACGTGTGCCTGATGTGGCCCAGCGGTGACGGCACCGACACGGCCGTCACCCTCTGGCCGCTGGGCAAGTGCGGGCAGAACAACACCCGCACCTGGCTCACCCCCGCCAAGTAGGACGTCCGGCGGTGCCGGGAGCCGCACCGGCTCCCGGCACCGCCGGTCGGTGGTGCGGGGTCAGGTGGTCTTCAGGCACACCGCGTGGGCGGTGCCCACCCGGTCGCCCTCCTCCAGGTCACCGGACACCCAGCTCTTCTCCACGTCGTAGGTGGTCACCACCCAGCTCCGGCCGTCCGCCCAGCTCGCATCGACCCCCCACGGGGTCGGCAGGTCGACGCCGCCCGACACCGCGAGCGTGCCCTCGGGGCATTCGACCGCGGCGTACCCCTCCCACAGCTCCTGCTCGTCGTCCGAGACGTCATGAACGGTCACCGGTCCGGAGACGGTGACGAACTCCGCCGGCACCGCCTCCGAGGCGTGCGCCGTGGCAGCGCCGAGGAACGGCAGGAGCAGGGCAGCGGAAGCCGCTACGGCGGCACATCGTCGCATCATGGCCACAGCATCGGACGGGGCCTCCGCCCCGGGACCCGTTCTGCCTGCCAACAGCCCCCGGGAATCACCCGAAAGGGACCCGGGCGGCCACTCCCGCCGCCCACCCGGCCGCCGTCCGGAAGGCTGACGCCGTTGGGCCGAACGAAGGGGCGGGGGCGCGGCGCTGGCGCGCCCCCGTGGGGGGCCGCTGCTGTGATGGGGCGTCAAGCCGGTGGACCGAGAGCGGGAGTCGCCCTGTGAGCACGGTCGAGGAGCGGGTGCCACGGGCCGCGTACGTGAACCTGGTGGTGGCCACGGTCGGCTTCACGCTGACCTTCTGGGCCTGGAACCTGATCGCGCCGCTGGCCGGGGAGTTCGACAGGACCCTGCACATGTCCTCGTTCGCCCAGTCGCTGCTGGTGGCGGTGCCGGTGCTGGTCGGCTCGCTGGGCCGGGTGCCGGTCGGCGCGCTGACGGACCGGTACGGGGCGCGGCTGATGTTCCCGCTGGTGTCGGGGCTGACGATCCTTCCGGTGCTGCTACTGATTCCCGCCAAGAGCTCCTACGGGGCGCTGCTGGCGGTGGGCTTCCTGCTCGGCCTGGGCGGGACCACCTTCGCGATCGGCGTGCCGCTGGTGAACTCCTGGTTCCCGCCGCACAAGCGCGGCCTGGGCGTCGGCGTGTTCGGCATGGGGATGGGCGGCGTGGCGCTGTCGGGGTACGTCACGCCGCGGCTGTGGAAGCACGGCGAGGCCCTGCCGTTCACGGTGATGGCGGTGGCCCTCGCGGTGTACGTGGTGCTGGCCCTGCTGTTCCTGCGCGACCGGCCGGACCGGGTGGTGCCGACCGCCCCGCTGCCCGCGCGGCTCGCGGCGGCCGGGCGGCTGCGGGTGACCTGGGAGCTCTCGGCGCTGTACGCGATCGGCTTCGGCGGGATCGTCGCCTTCGGGGTCTACCTGCCGACCTACCTCAAGACCTGGTACCACCTCTCGGCCACCGACGCAGGGGCCAAGGCGGCCGGCTTCGCCCTGGTGACGGTGGTGTTCCGCCCGTTCGGCGGCTGGCTGTCCGACCGGGTCCACCCGGCCGTGGTGACCGCCTGGTCGCTGGCGCTCACCGCGCTCTTCGCCATCGTCCAGGCCTTCGACCCGGAGCTCAGCCCGGTCGGCACGATCGCCTTCCTGCTGATGGCGGCGGGCCTGTCGACCAGCAGCGGCGCGGTCTTCGCGCTGGTCGCGCAGGTCACGCCGGTGGGCCAGGTGGGCAGCGTGACGGGCATCGTGGGCGCGGTCGGCGGGCTGGGCGGCTTCGTGCCACCGCTGGTGATGGGGGCGGTGTACAGCGAGAAGGGCAGCTACTCGATCGGCTTCATGCTGCTCTCCGACCTGGCCCTGGCGGGCTGCGTCTACGCGGCGGTCCGAATGCGCTCCGTCCGCGCGGACGGCCCCTCCTGACGGTGCGTCAGCCCCGTGTAGCGGAGCGCGCGCCACCGGGTGACGACCCCGGCCCGGGGTGGGACAGTGCTGCCACAGCCGGGCGCGGTCCCGGGCGGGCCAGGGAGTCGGAGGGGGACACCGTGCCGAAGACGGGCAAGGGCGGGATCGAGTACGCGAGCGACAAGCGGGAGGCCGAGAAGCTCCTCAAGGAGTTCTGCCAGCGGATCGAGTACGACTTCGAGTGGATCACGGCCGCGACCTGGGCCACCACGGTCGACATCGCCCTCGACCCCGAGACCGGCCTGGAGACCGCCGAGAAGTCCCTGGTCGAGGACATGAACGAGAAGCGCGGTGCCCTCGCGAAGGGGCGCCGCCGCGACGCCATCGGCGCCAAGCGGTCGGCGCTGATCGCGCTGGCCGACGCGGACGACGACGGGTTCCGGACCAGCACCCTGGACCTGTTCCGCCAGGCCTGCGCCCAGTACATCGACGGCGGCCAGATCGACATGACCTTCAGCGACGCGCTCACCTCCGCGCAGTACGAGGTCCTGCGCACGGAGTGGACGCGCCTCGGCACGCTGTCGGGCCAGGTCGCCGCCTCGCCGTTCTCCCGCTTCGAGTCCCTGGAGGCCGAGGACAAGGACGCCAAGGGCAAGGGGTCGGTCGGCAAGACCCTGGCCACCCGCAAGGTGCAGGGCAACGTCTTCGTCACCGTGGTGACCGTGCGCTTCAACGTGCACGTGGACATCAGGGGCTGAGGAGAGCACGCCGGGGGCGCACCCGGTGCACACGAACCACCGGGTGTGCTTCCTGACGAACCGTCAATTTCCCTCCACCACCTGCCGGATGTCCTGCTTCCGCTTACGATCGGCCGAATGGTGCGTACGCGACGCCATTCAGGTGATGCGCCCGGCCCCGGCCCGGCGCGCCTTCCCGACCAGCGAGAGCAGGTTATGAGGCAGATACCGCAGCAGACGAGAGCACCCGTGCCGAAGAGGGCCGGGCGCCGGGCGGCCGGCCGGGCCGCAGCCCTGGTGGCCGCGTTCACCACCGTGACCACGGCGACCACCGTGGCGGCGCCCCCGGCCTCGCCGGCCGACGCGGACGGGTCGGTGACGGTCCGGGTGGTCCGCGCCGTCGACGACGACGGGACGTGGAGCCCGGCGCTGGAGCCGGGGCTGGCGGGGGTCACGGTCACCCTGACCGGGGCGGACGGGGCGGTGCGCACCGCCGTGACCACCGCCGACGGCACCGTGACGCTGACGCCGGAGGCCGGGAGCACCGGCGGCCGGTACCGGGTCGAGGTGGTCAATCCGAGGCCCGGCGTGCTCTTCCCGGCCTTCGCCTCCCGGACGGGACTGACGGGGGCACCGACCGCACTCAGCAGCAACGAGGAGTTCGTCGACCTCTCGGCCGGCCGCCAGGTCTCCTTCACCACCGGCCTGTGGAACCCCGCCGACTACTGCCAGGCGAACGCGCCGCTGGCCACCGCCTGTCAGCCCGCCTCGCTCGAACCGGGCACCAGCCGCACCCTGCTGACCTTCCCGTACCGCTCGCGCGGGGTGAACAAGGACGTCACGAACGTCTCCACCGCCGCCACCACCGGGAACGTCTTCGGCATCGCCTGGAACCGCGAGGACCGGCGGCTGTTCAGCTCCGCCCACGCCAAGCGGAACACCGCCTACGGCCCGGGCGGGCCGGGCGCCGTCTACGTCACCGACCCGGTGACCAAGGCGACTTCGCTCTTCACCACCGTCCCCGACGCGGGCTCCACCACCCACACCGGCGCCGACGACCCGGGCTTCTTCGCCCCGGTCGGCCAGGAGAGCCTCGGCGGACTCAAGCTCACCGAGGACGGCCGCGACCTGTACGTGGTCAACCTGCACGACCGCAAGCTCTACCGGTACGACGCCACCGCGCCGGCCGCCACCGAGCCCAAGGGCGTGTACCCGATCCCGGCGGCGGACTGCCCCTCGCCGGAGGACTGGCGGCCGTTCGGCCTCGGCGTGCAGGACGGCGTCGGCTACCTCGGCGGCGTCTGCTCCGGCGAGTCCACCCAGGAGGCCGGCGATCTGCGGGCCGTGGTGCGGCAGTTCGACCCGGCGACGGGTGCCTTCGGCACGGTCGTGCTGGACCAGCCGCTGGACCACCGGGGCACCCCGACCAGCTGCGCGGGCTACTTCTGGTACCCGTGGACGGACACCCAGCCGACCACCGGCACCGGGCAGGTCTGCAACGTCCACCCCGAGCCCGAGCTCGGCGAGATCGGCTTCGAGACCGACGGCTCGATGCTGCTGGTCTTCCGCGACCGGTACGCCGACCAGGCCGCCGCGTTCCCCGCCGAGGGCGGGCCGCAGCCCCCCGGCTTCGTCTCGGTGCTCGCCTCGGCCGACCTCAACAAGGCCTGCAGGTCCGGCACTTCGCCCGACGCCCGGTACGTGCTGGACGTCAACCTGGGCTGCGGCGCGACCGTCCGCAACAAGAACTTCTTCGACCAGCCCCGCCCCTACCCCTGGGGCCACCCGTACCCGGCCTTCGCGGGGCTGGCGCTCTCCAAGGTGGAGACCTCCGTCGCCACCTCCGGCTACGACGTCGCCAACAACATCGTCAGCGCGGGCACCATGTTCACCCTGCGCACCGGCGGTCCGGACCCGGGCTTCGGCCAGGAGCTGTCCGACGGCCGGTCGCGGTTCGGCAAGGGTGCGGCGATGGCCGACCTGGAGGTGCTCTGCGACCGGGCGCCGCTGCAGATCGGCAACCGGGTCTGGTACGACCCCGAGCGCTCCGGGCTCCAACTGCCGCAGCAGAAGCCGGTGGTGGGCGCGACGGTGAACCTCTACGACGCGGACGGCACGAAGGTCGGCAGCACCACGACCACCGCGCGCGGCGAGTACTACTTCGACGACGGCAACGTCACCGGCGGGCTGAAGGCGAGGACCGCCTACACCATCCGCCTCGACAACCCCGCGGACCACGCCGTGGGCGGGCCGCTGCACCACTGGGTGCCGACGGCGGCGAACGTCGGCGACAACCGCCTGACCGACTCCGACGGCACCGTCCCGCCGGGCGGCACGTACGTCGAGCGGGCGCTCACCACCGGCGGTCCCGGGCAGAACGACCACGGCTTCGACTTCGGGTTCCGGCGTCAGCTCGGCGCGCTGCGCCTGGTCAAGCAGGACCCGGACGGCAAGGTGCTGCCCGGTGCGGTGTTCCAGCTGTGGCGGGAGAGCAACGACACCGCGGGTCTGCAGACGGACGGCGGCAAGCCGGACACCGAGGTCGACGGCCCCTGCACCACCGGGGCGGACGGCACCTGCACCGGCCGAGCGGACCTGGGCGGTTACTACTGGCAGGAGCTCAGCCCGCCGCCGGGCTACCGGGCTCCCGACCAGCCGGTCCTCGGGCCGGTGGTGCTGGACGAGGAGCACCTCGACGCGGGCGTCACCACCACGGCGGTCAACACCCTGATCCCGCCGACACCGACACCGACGCCTTCGGTGGAGGTCCCCGTCCCCGTGCCCAGTCCGACGACGGCCACGACCCCGCCACCCGCTGTGCCGCAGCCCTCGGGGCCGCTGGCCAACACCGGCGGGGGCGGCAGCGCCCCGTACCTGGTCGCCGCGGGCGGCCTGCTGGTGGTGCTCGGCGCGGTGGTCCTGCTGGTGCTCAGGAAGCGCCGCACCGGCTGACACCCCGTCGGACACCCGGAACACCGGGGCCCCGGGAGCTTCCCCGGGGCCCCGCCCTTCCGCTGGAGAGGACGCCCCTGGATGCCGACCCACAAGAAGCGCCGCCGCACCGCCGTGGCCGCCGCCCTCGCGGCGGCGCTGCTCGCCGCCGGCGGGGTGACGGCCTGGCGGATGACCGACCGTCAGGAGCAGAGCCGCCCGCTCAGCAGCGAGGAGGCCTCCCGGCTGGCGCTGGCCCGCTTCACCCTCTACGGCCACGGCCCCGTCCGCGTGGCCCTCACCGCCTCGGCGGGCGGCGGCCTGGTGACGGAGGTGCACGGCGTGATCGACTACCGCACCCGGCACGCGGCGGGCGGCTACCGGGTCCACGGACCGGCCGGCACCGTGGACGAGGGCCTGGTGGTCTGGGACACCGGCGGGCTGGGCCTGGCGAAGCCGTCCGCCGGTGCGACGGGCCCGGCCTGGGAGCAGGCCGAGCACCTGCCGCGCAGTGCCTGGGCCTCCCGGCCGTTCGGCACCGACCCGCTCGACGCGGGCCTCGACCTGCTGGCCCGACTCGGCGCGGACCGGCCCGACAACCCCCTGCTGCTCGCCCAGTCCGGCCCCCGCTGGCTGGGCCGGGACCGGATCGACGGCCGCGCCCATGACCGGATCTCCGGCCCCCGCCCGCGCGACGCCGCCGACCGCGACACCGCCGCCTCCCCGCTCACCTACTGGATCGACGCCGACGGCGGCCTGCGGCGGGTCACCATGCGGATCACCGGGCTCGCCACGCCCACCGTCCTGGACCTGGAGGGGCCGCAGCCGGACGCCCGGCTGCCGCAGGCCCCCTGGGCGACGGTCGGCTGACGTGCGGTCAGACGCCCGTCGGCAGCGGGTAGGCGGCCGGGTCGACCGGGCCGGGGAGGGCGACGGCCGGGACGGCGGGGGCGTTCGGGTCGGGCATCGAGGGCTGGGCGGGCGGCGCGGGGACTTCGTTGAACGGCGTGCCGGGCGGGGCCTGGACGGCCGCCGCGCGGCCCCTGGGCACCGGGGCGGAGCCGTTCACCCCGCAGGGTGCCACCTGCTCCAGCCCCGGCGGGCTCTGGCTGACCGGCCCGTTGCCGGTGAAGCAGTTGCTCGGCGCGGCCGCCGCCCCGACCAGGTCCACCCCGTTGCCGGTGACCCGGTTGGCGGTGACGCGGTTGCCGCTGGCCGGGTGCCCGGGCGGGTCGGTGACCACCACGCCCGCCGACCGGTTGCCCGTCACCAGGTTGCGCTCCACCCGGTTGTCGACGCCGCCGCCGATCCCGATGCCGATGCCGAACCCGCCGTCGGCCTGCTGCGGCGAGTCCGCCGCGTTGTTGTCGGCCACCACGTTGCCCGCGATCACCGCGCCGTGCTGGGGGGCCAGCGACTCCAGGTCGTTGGAGTTGACGGTCACTCCGACCCGGTTGCCCACCGCCCGGTTGCCCACCACGGTGAGGTTCTCCGAGGCGTTGGTGATCTCGATGCCGACGGCGTTGCGCTCCACCGTGTTCCCCCGCACCAGGGTGTCGCAGGGCCGGCACTGGCCGACGTAGATCCCCGAGTCGGCCATCCCCGAGGCGTACGAGTCCTCGATGATCCCGCCGCGCGCGTCGAAGGCGTAGATGCCGTAGAGCGCGTTCCCGTACGAGGTGACCCTGGTCGCCCGGAAACCCTCCACCGGGGGGAAGCGGGTGGTGTCCAGCGGGTCGTACGCCGAGCCGCCCGCGCCGTGGCGCTGGAGCTTCTCGTCGGTGACGCCGGTGAACAGCACCCCGTTGGCGAGGTAGCCGCGCACCGTCAGGTTCTCCACCACCGTGCCCGCGCCGGTCGCGGTGATCCCGTTGACCAGCTTGAGCCCGCCGTCGAACACCACCGCGTTGCGGTCCGTGCCCCGCAGCACCACCCGGGGCCGGGTGATCCGCACGCTCTCCCGGTAGGTGCCGGGCGAGACCAGCACCAGATCGCCGGGCACCGCCACGTCCACCGCCCGCTGCACCGTCGGCAGATCGGCCGGCACCCGGATCACCGCCCCCGCCGGATGGCGGTCCGCGGAGTCCTCGCCGCCGCCGCCCGCCGAGCAGCCGGCCGCCGCCAGCAGGACCGGCACCGCCAGGCAGACGGCGGCCTGACGGATCATCACCTTCACCGAACCACGGAGGAATTGCATGGATCGTGTTCTACCGTCCGGGACGGACGGCATGCACACCGAACGCCCGAACCCGGAGGGCGTGCCGACCCCCGCACGCCCCCGGTTCGACCGGCGGACCCTGCTCACCGCGGCCCTCGCCACCGGGGTCGGGGCCGGGGCGGCGGGCGCGACCGCGTTCACCCGCGGCCGCGATGAGCGTCTTCGCGGCGGGCGGCAGCGTCGGCTTCTTCCTGGCA
>NZ_JBSGEL010000139.1:0-8510 GCF_053602875.1 Kitasatospora sp. NPDC004289
GCACGGGTGACCTGGCGCGGTGGTCGGCGGAGGGTCTGCTGGAGTATCTGGGTCGTGCGGATGAGCAGGTGAAGGTCCGCGGCTTCCGCATCGAGTTGGGTGAGGTGGAGTCGGCTGTCGCGGAGTACCCGTCGGTGGGTCAGGCGGTGGTGGTCGTGCGTGAGGACACGCCGGGTGACAAGCGGCTGGTGGCGTACGTCGTTCCGGTGGAGGGTGCGGAGGTCGCGCTCGGTGAGGTGCGGGAGTTCGTCGCGCGGCGTCTTCCGGAGTACATGGTGCCCGCCGCGGTGGTGGTGCTGGACGCGTTGCCGCTGACCGTCAACGGCAAGCTCGACCGCAAGGCCCTGCCCGCACCGGAGTACACGGCCGCCCCTGACACGGACCGGCGAGGCCCGTCGTCCCTCCGCGAGGAGCTGCTTTGCGCGGCTTTCGCCGAGGTACTCGGTGTGGCGTCGGTCGGTGTCGACGACGACTTCTTCGCACTTGGTGGTCACTCCCTGCTGGCTGTTCGCCTGGCCAGCCGGCTGCGCACGGTGCTGGGTGTCGAGGTTTCGGTTCGCACGCTGTTCCGGGCACCCACACCGGCCGCGCTGGCAGCTCACCTGGGCGAGTCCGGCCGGGCCAGGTCCGCCTTGACGGTCCGTCAGCGTCCGGAGCTGGTTCCGCTGTCCTTTGCGCAGCGTCGGCTCTGGTTCCTGGGGCAGCTGGACGGCCCGAGCGCGACCTACAACCTGCCGATGGTCTTGCCCCTGACCGGCGAGCTCGACGTGGACGCGCTTGGCGCGGCGCTGGCCGACGTGGTGGGCCGGCACGAGGTGCTGCGGACGATCTTCGAGGTCGCTGACGGTGAGCCGTACCAGCGCGTCCTGCCGGTTGTGGAGACCGGCTTCGCCCTCCGGACCGTTGAGGTGGCGGCTGACGCCTTGGCCGCCGCGGTGGCCGGAGCGACCAGCCACGTGTTCGACCTGACCGCCGAGACCCCGATCCGGGCCTCGCTGTTCGTCGCTGGCCCTGGCCGGCAGACCCTGGTTGTCGTCGTCCATCACATTGCCTCCGATGGCTGGTCAACCGGTCCGTTGGCGCGCGACCTCTCCGAGGCGTACGCGGCCCGTCTCGTCGGTGAGGAGCCGCAGTGGGCCCCGCTTCCGGTGCAGTACGCGGACTACGCGCTCTGGGAGCGGGAGCTGCTGGGCTCGGAGGACGACGCGGAAAGCGTCCTCTCTCAGCAACTCGCCTACTGGCGTGAGGCGTTGGCCGGGGCGCCGGAGGAGCTGGAGCTGCCGGGTGACCGGGTGCGCCCGGCGGTCGCGAGCTACCGAGGCCGTACGGTGCCGCTGGAGCTTTCGGCGGACCTGCACGCCGAGCTGCTGACCGTGGCCCGCGAGCAGGGCGTCACCCTGTTCATGGTCCTCCAGGCGGCGCTGGCCGTGCTGGTGAGCAAGCTGGGTGCGGGGACCGACATCCCGATCGGTGTGGGCAACGCCGGGCGTACCGACGAGGCGCTGGACGATCTGGTCGGGTTCTTCGTCAACACCCTGGTGCTGCGTACGGACCTGTCCGGTGATCCGACCTTCGCTGACGTCCTTGCCCGCGTGCGGGAGACCTCCCTCGCAGGGTTCGAGCACCAGGACGTGCCGTTCGAGCGGCTGGTCGAGGAGCTGGCCCCGGTCCGCTCGCTCTCCCGGAACCCGCTGTTCCAGGTGGAGTTGACGGTTCAGAACCAGGCCCGGGCCGAGCTCTCCCTGCCTGGTCTGGAGGTCGGCCGTGTCTCCTCGGGCAAGGCCGAGGCGACGGCCGACCTGATGGTGAACATCGGTGAGCGGTTCGATGCCGAGGGCAGGCTCGCTGGGATCCATGGCGTCGTGATTGGTGCGGCGGATCTGTTCGATCTTGGTTCGGTGGAGCGGATTGTCGCGCGTTGGACGCGGTTGCTTGGTGAGTTGGTGGCTGATCCGTCGGTGCGGATCGGTGCGGTGGATGTGCTGGATGCCGAGGAGCGGCATCGGGTGCTGGCCGAGTGGAATGACACGGCGGTCGAGGTCGCGCCGGCCACGGTGCCGGAGTTGTTCGGGGTGCAGGTGGCCCGGATGCCGGGTGCGGTGGCGGTGGTTGGTGGTGGCGTTGAGCTGAGTTATGCGGAGCTGGACGCCCGTTCGAATCGCCTGGCTCGGTTGTTGGTGGGTCAGGGTGTGGGTCCGGAGTCGGTGGTCGCGGTCTGCTTGGAGCGTGGCGCGGATCTGGTGGTTGGTCTGCTCGCGGTGTTGAAGGCGGGTGGGGCGTATCTGCCGGTTGATCCGGAGTATCCGGCGGAGCGGATCTCGTACATGCTCCGCGATGCCAGGGTGACGTGCGTGCTCACCTCGCAGGACTGCGAGGACCAGGTGCCGTCGATCATCGGCGTGCCGGTCGTAGTGTTGGACGACCGGGCCACCGTGGCCAGGCTGGCCAGCCTGGACGCCACTGCCCCGGTCACCGGTCTGCTGCCGGCGCACCCGGCGTACGTGATCTACACCTCCGGCTCGACTGGCCGGCCCAAGGGTGTGGCGGTCTCGCACACCGGTATCGCTGCTCTGGTGGCCGCGCAGGCTGAGCGGTTCGCGATCGATGCGGCGAGCCGGGTCCTGCAGTTCGCCTCGCCGGGCTTCGATGCGGCCGGCGCCGAGATGTGGGTCACGCTCTGCTCGGGTGCGCGGTTGGTGGTGGCGGGGGCTGGGGAGTTGTTGCCGGGTCCGTCGTTGGTGGAGTTGGTGGCCCGGTACGGGGTTACGCATGCGACGCTGCCGCCGGCGGTGCTGGCGGTGCTGGAGCCGGGTTCGGTGGTGTCGTTGTCGACGGTGGTGTCGGCGGGTGAGGCGCTGGGGGCTGAGTTGGTGGCCCGTTGGGCCGGGGGCCGGCGTCTGGTGAACGCGTACGGGCCGACGGAGACGACGGTGTGCGCGACGATGAGTGCTCCGCTGGTGGCGGGTGAGCTGCCGTCGATCGGTGGGCCGATCGTGAACACGCGGGTGTTCGTGCTGGATGCCGCGTTGCGTCCGGTGCCGGTGGGTGTGGTGGGTGAGCTGTATGTGGCGGGGCCGGGTCTGGCGCGCGGGTATGTGGGTCGTGCGGGTCTGACGGCGGAGCGGTTCGTGGCGTGCCCGTTCGGTGTGGCCGGGGGCCGGATGTACCGCACCGGTGACCGGGTCCGTTGGACGGTTGAGGGTGAGCTGGTGTTCGCCGGTCGTGCCGATGACCAGGTGAAGGTCCGGGGTTTCCGGATCGAGCTGGGTGAGGTCCAGGCGGCTGTGGTCTCGGGGCCTTCGGTGGCGCAGGCCGCGGTGGTGGTGCGTGAGGACGTGCCAGGGGACAAGCGCTTGGTCGCGTACGTGGTTCCGGTTGGGGATGGGGACGATCTGCCGGGCGCGGTGCGGGAGTTCGTGGCGGCCCGGCTGCCGGAGTACATGGTCCCGGCGGCGGTGGTGGTGCTGGACGCGCTGCCGTTGACGGTGAACGGCAAGCTGGACCGCAAGGCCCTGCCCGCCCCCGACTACGCAACAGGTGTCCCGGCCGGCTCCCGTGGCCCGTCGACCATCCGCGAGGAGCTGCTCTGCGTGGCGTTCGCCGAGGTGCTGGGGGTGGAGTCGGTCGGTGTGGACGACGACTTCTTCCTGCTCGGCGGGCACTCCCTGCTCGCGGTCCGCCTGGTTGGCCGGGTCCGCGCTGTCTTGGGTGTCGAGGTGCCAGTGCGCGAGCTGTTCCAGGCTCCCACGCCCGCCTTGCTGGCCACGCGGCTCGGCACGTCCGGCCCGGTCCGCGCTGCTCTGACGATGCGTCAGCGTCCGGAACTGGTGCCGCTCTCCTTCGCGCAGCGCCGGCTCTGGTTCCTGGGGCAGTTGGAGGGGCCGAGCGCGACCTACAACATCCCGGTGGTGCTGCGGCTCAGTGGTGAGCTGGACACTGAGGCCCTGGGTGCGGCGTTCCGCGATGTGATCGGCCGGCACGAGGTGCTGCGGACGGTCTTCGCCACAGCTGACGGCGAACCGCACCAGCGGGCGCTACTGGAGGCGGAGACAGGCTTCGCACTCCGAGTGACCCGGGTCGCTGGAAGTGAGCTGGCCGCCGAGATTGCCACCGCCACCGCCCACGCCTTCGACCTGGCGGGCGAGATCCCGATCCGAGCCCAGCTGTTCACCACTGACGCCGGCGAGCGGGTGCTCGTCGTGGTGATGCACCACATCGCCTCGGACGGTTGGTCGACGGGCCCGCTGGCTCGTGACCTCTCTGCGGCCTACGCCGCCCGGCGTGGGGGCCGTGAGCCGCAGTGGGCCGCGCTTCCTGTCCAGTACGCGGACTATGCGCTCTGGCAGCGTGAGGTGCTCGGTTCGGAGGAGGACCCGCAGAGTGTTCTCTCCCAGCAGGTCGGCTACTGGCGCGAGGTACTGGCCGGCGCGCCGGAGGAGCTGGAGCTGCCCACCGACCGTCCCCGCCCGGCAGTCGCCGGTTACCGCGGTCACGCGGCTGAACTCGCTGTCCCGGCGGACGTTCACCGTGAGCTGCTGGCGGTGGCGCGGGAGCAGGGTGTGACGCTGTTCATGGTGGTGCAGGCGGCGTTGGCTGTGCTGCTCTCCAAGCTGGGTGCGGGCACCGACATTCCTATCGGCACGGCCAACGCCGGCCGCACTGATGAGGCGCTCGATGATCTGGTCGGGTTCTTCGTGAACACCCTGGTGCAGCGCACCGACCTCTCCGGAGACCCGACCTTCACCGAGGTCCTCGGCCGGGTCCGGGAGACGGCGCTGGCCGGCTTCGAGCACCAGGACGTTCCCTTCGAGCGCCTCGTCGAGGAGCTCGCCCCGGAGCGCTCGCTCTCTCGCCACCCGCTCTTCCAGATCATGCTCACCGTGCAGAACAACGCTCGCGCAGAGCTTGAACTGCCTGGTATCGAGGTGAGTGCACTGCGGTCCTCCGGAGAAACCCTGGCCAAGTTCGACCTGGATCTCAGCCTCGGTGAGATCTTCGATGCCGACGGCCGCCCGGCCGGGATCCGGGGTGGGCTGATCGGCGCCGCTGACCTGTTCGAGCGTGCCTCGGTCGAGCGGATCGCGGCCCGCTGGGAGCGGCTGCTCGCCGAGCTGATCGCTGACCCGTCGCTGCGTCTGAGCACCGTCGACCTGATGGACGCCGACGAGCGCCGCCGCGTGCTCACCGAGTGGAACGACACGGCTGTGGAGGTCGCTCCGGCTACCCTGCCGGAGTTGTTCGGGGTGCAGGTGACGCGGACTCCGGATGCGGTGGCGGTGGTCGCCGAGGGCGTCGAGCTGTCCTATACCGAGCTTGATGTGCGTGCCAACCGGCTTGCTCGGCTGCTGGCCGGCCAGGGTGTGGGGCCGGAGTCGGTGGTGGCGGTCTGCATGGAGCGTGGCATCGATCTGGTGGTGGCGATGCTCGCCGTGGTCAAGGCGGGTGGTGCTTATCTGCCGATCGATCCTGAGTATCCGGTGGAGCGGATCGCTTTCACGCTGGCGGATGCCGGTGCGGTGACGGTCCTGACCTCGACGGGGTGCGTGGCGAGCCTGCCTGAGTCGTCTGACGTGCCAGTGGTAGTGCTGGACGAGGCTGCTGTTCGGGCCTGGGTGGCGGAGCTGGACGGTGCCGCCCTGACGGACGACGAGCGGGTCGGCGAGTTGCTGTCGACGCATCCGGCGTATGTGATCTACACCTCCGGTTCCACCGGCCGGCCCAAGGGCGTGGTGGTGCCGCACCTGAACGTGGTGGACCTGTTCGCGGGGACGCGCGGACGGGTTGGCTTCGGCCCGGATGATGTGTGGTCGTGGTTCCACTCGTTCGCGTTCGACTTCTCGGTCTGGGAGATGTGGGGCCCGCTTCTGCACGGTGGCCGACTGGTGGTGGTGCCGTTCGCGGTGTCGCGTTCGCCGGAGGAGTTCTGGGCTCTGGTGGAGCGCGAGGGTGTCACGATCCTCAGCCAGACCCCAGCCGCGTTCGCGCAGCTGGTCACGGCTGAGGGCGATCGGGTGCGAGGCGAGAGCCTGCGGGCCGTGCTGGTCGGTGGCGAGGCCTGGGAACCGGCGATCCTGACCCCCTGGTGGGAGCGCCGCTCGGGCGGCGGACCCCGGCTGATGAACGTCTACGGGCCGACTGAGACGACAGTCTTCGCCACGCTGAGTGCCACCCTGGTACCCGGTGAGCAGCCGACGATCGGCGGCCCCCTTGGCAACACCCGGACGTTCGTGCTGGACGACGCGCTGCGCCCGGTGCCGGTCGGCGTGGTGGGCGAGCTCTATCTCGCCGGCGAGGGCCTGACCTGGGGCTATGTGGGTCGTGCAGGTCTGACGGCGGAGCGGTTCGTGGCCTGCCCGTTCGGCGTGGCCGGGGGGCGTATGTACCGCACTGGTGACCGGGTCCGTTGGACGGCTGACGGCGAGCTGATGTTCGCGGGACGCGCCGACGGCCAGGTGAAGATCCGGGGCTTCCGGATCGAGCTGGGCGAGATCGAGGCCGCTGTCGCCGGGCACACTGGGGTGGCGCAGGCCGCCGTGCTGGTGCGCGAGGACGCGCCGGGGGACAAACGTCTGGTCGCGTACGTGGTTCCTGCCGGGAACGGGGACGATCTGCCGGGCGCGGTGCGGGGGTTCGTGGCGGCGACGCTGCCCGAGTACATGGTGCCGTCGGCCGTTGTGCCGCTCGACGCCTTCCCGTTGACGGCCAACGGCAAGCTTGATCGCAGGGCCCTGCCCGCGCCGAACTACGGGACCACCGCCACCGGCGGCGGGCGCGGCCCGGCCGGGGTCCGCGAGGAGCTGATCTGCGCGGCCTTCGCCGAGGTTCTCGGGCTGGAGACCGTCGGTGTGGACGACGACTTCTTCGCGCTCGGCGGGCACTCCCTGCTGGCCGTACGGCTCGCCAGCCGTATCAGGGCTGTGCTGGGCGTTGAGGTGTCGGTCCGCGAGCTGTTCGAGGCGCCGACACCAGCCTTGTTGGCGGACCGGACGGGTGAATCCGCCGGTGGACAAATGGCATTGACGGTCCGTCAGCGTCCGGAGCTGGTGCCGCTTTCCTTCGCGCAGCGCCGGCTCTGGTTCCTGGGGCAGTTGGAGGGGCCGAGCGCGACCTACAACGTCCCGGTGGTGGTGCGGCTCAGTGGTGAGCTGGACACCGACGCGCTGGGCGCGGCGTTCCGCGATGTGATCGGCCGGCACGAGGTGCTGCGGACGGTCTTCGCCGCCGCTGACGGCGAACCGCACCAGCGGGTGCTGGCTGTGGGGGAGACCGGCTTCGAGCTCCAGGTCGGTGAGGTCTCTGCGGACGACCTGGCCGAGGCCGTGCGCGACGCGACGCGGTACGCCTTTGACCTGGCGGGTGAGATCCCGATCCGGGCGACGCTGTTCGCCGCCGACGGTGGTGAGCGGGTGCTCGTTGTGGTGATGCACCACATCGCTTCGGACGGTTGGTCGACGGGCCCGCTGGCCCGTGACCTCACTGAGGCGTACACGGCCCGTACCGAAGGTCGGGAGCCGAACTGGGCGCCGTTGCCGGTGCAGTACGCGGACTATGCGCTCTGGCAGCGTGACGTGCTCGGTTCGGAGGAGGACCCGCAGAGCGTGCTCTCCCAGCAGGTCGGCTACTGGCGCGAGGCGCTGGCCGGCGCGCCGGAGGAGCTGCAGCTGCCGGCCGACCGGCCCCGCCCGGCCGTCGCCGGCTACCGCGGTCACGCGGCTGAACTCGCTGTCCCGGCGGACGTCCACCGTGAGGTGGTCCGGCTCGCGCGGGAGCAGGGTGTGACGCTGTTCATGGTGGTGCAGGCGGCGTTGGCGATCCTGCTCTCCAAGCTCGGTGCGGGCACCGACGTGCCGATCGGTGCGGCCAACGCGGGCCGTACGGATGTGGCGTTGGACGATCTGGTCGGGTTCTTCGTGAACACCCTGGTGCAGCGCACCGACCTGTCGGGTGATCCGACCTTCACCGAGGTGTTGGAGCGGGTTCGGGAGACGGCGCTGGCCGGCTTCGAGCACCAGGACGTTCCCTTCGAGCGCCTCGTCGAGGAGCTCGCCCCGGAGCGCTCGCTCTCTCGCCACCCGCTCTTCCAGGTCATGCTCACTGTGCAGAACAACGCTCGCGCAGAGCTTGAACTGCCGGGCGTCAAGGCGGCTGGCCTCGGCTCGTCCGCCGAGGTGGTGGCCAAGTTCGACCTGGACGTCAGTCTCAGCGAGGTCGTTGACGTCGACGGCCGCCCGGCCGGGATCCGCGGCGCCGTGATCGGCGCGGCCGACCTGTTCGAGCCCGCCTCGGTCGAGCGGATCGCGGCCCGCTGGGAGCGGCTGCTCGCCGAGCTGGTCGCTGACCCGTCGCTGCGCCTGAGCACCGTCGACCTGCTGGACGCTGATGAGCGTGGCCAGGTGCTCGCTGAGTGGAATGACGCGGCGGTGGAGGTTGTCCCGGTTACGTTGCCGGAGTTGTTCGGGGTGCAGGTGGCGCGGACTCCGGATGCGGTGGCGGTGGTGGCCGAGGGTGTC
>NZ_JBSGEL010000140.1:0-7954 GCF_053602875.1 Kitasatospora sp. NPDC004289
CGTTCGTCCTGAGCCAGGATCAAACTCTCCGTGAATGTCTACCGGTAATCCGGCAAGCACCCGCGTTGAGCGGCACGGCAACCACCGGAATAAGGTGATCCCGCGCACTGCGTCCTCGCTAGTGTTTACTTCATAAAGGAATCTCCAACCCCACCAGAAGGTGAGGCCGGGGATGTCAACATATCTGGCGTTGACTTTTGGCACGCTGTTGAGTTCTCAAGGAACGGTGACTTCCTTCGGACTGCTTTCCAGCAGACCCTCCGGGCGCTTCGTTCTTTCGTGTTTCCCAGCTTACCAGAAGAATTTCGGCCGTTTTACCGGCTTCATTCGTTCTGAATTCCCGCTGGGAGGGATTCGCCGATCCGCACGGGCACCTTTCGGCGCTCACCGCTTGGGCTTGGCGTTGTCGTAGACATTAACGTCTGACCGCGACCGTTGTCCAGTCGCTCTCAACCGTTCAAACCTACTCGCGTACTCCAACCGAGTCAATGGTTTTTGTGCGCTGATCATGAGACTACCAGGTCGGGAGGGGTTCTCCCGACCACCGGCGGGCGCCGCGCCGGTCAGGCTGCGACCGGGTGACGGTCCTCGCGGTCGGCGGCTTCGAGGTCTCCGGCCTCGCCGGTGGCTGCGGCGCGGCGGCCGAGGACGAGGGCGTAGAGGAGGAAGAGGACCTCGGCCACGGCGCCGATGGTGATGCGGGCCCAGGTGGGGAGGGGGGACGGGGTGACGAAGGCTTCGAGGAGGCCGCTGACGAAGAGGACGACGGTGAGGCCGATCGCCATGCCGATGACGGCGCGGCCCTCCTCCGCGAGGGCGACGAGGCGGGGGCGGGGGCCGGGGTCGATGACCGTCCAGCCGAGGCGCAGGCCGAGGCCGGCTGCGACGAAGACGGCGGTCAGTTCCAGGAGGCCGTGCGGGAGGAGGAGGCCGAGGAAGAAGTCGAGGCGGCCGGCGGAGGACATCAGGCCGAGGGCGATGCCGAGGTTCATCACGTTGCCGAGCAGGACGTAGAGGACCGGGAGGCCGAGCAGGACGCCGAAGATCAGGCACTGGGCGGCGATCCAGGCGTTGTTGGTCCACACCTGGGCGGCGAAGGAGGTGGCGGGGTGGTCGGAGTAGTAGGTCTCGTACTCGCCGCCCTCCTTGGTCATCTCGTGCAGGCCCTCGGGGGCGATGATCGAGTCGCGGACCTCGGGGTGGGTGGAGACCCACCAGGCGATCAGGGCGGAGAGCAGGATCGAGAGGACCGCGATCGGTATCCACCAGCGGCGGGAGCGGTAGAGGGCGGCCGGGAAGCTGACGGCGAAGTAGCGGCCGGCGTCGTGCCAGGAGGAGGAGCGGCGGCCGGTGACGGCGCTGCGGGCGCGGGCCACCAGGGTGGTGAGGCGGCCGACCAGGGTCGGGTCGGGGGCCGTGGACTGCACCTGGGCCAGGTGGCTGGTGGCGCGCTGGTAGAGGGTGACGAGTTCGTCGGCCTCCTCCCCGGTGAGGCGGCGGCGCTTGCTCAGGGCCTCCAGTCGGTGCCACTCCGCCTGGTGGGCGGCGACGAAGACGTCCAGGTCCATGGGGCGGCTCTCCTGCTGGGCGGCGGGTGCTCGGGCGGGTCGGGGCTCAGCATGCCAGAGGGGTGGGCCGCCCTTCCTGCGGGTTCCGGGGGCCCGTATGTTGGCGGACTGTCGGCGGTGCGGATCAGGACGGGCGGGGGACGGCAGTGAGCGAACTGGTCACGGGTGAGGCGGTGGTGCTCGGGCTGCGGTCCGCCAAGCTGCCGAGCCGGATGCTGGCGATCGGGCTGGACCTGCTCGCCCAGGTGCTGCTGATGATCGTGCTGATGCTCGGGATGACCCTGTCGGTCATCGAGGTGGACGACGCGGCCGGGGCCGCGATCGGGCTCGGGCTCATGGTGTTCTGCCTGGTGATCCTGCCGGTGCTGGTGGAGACGCTCTCCGGGGGACGGTCGCTGGGGAAGCTGGCGTTCGGGCTGCGGGTGGTGCGGACGGACGGCGGGCCGGTGCGGTTCCGGCACTCGCTGGTGCGGGGGCTGGTCGGGTTCGTCGAGCTGCCGATGCTGATGGGGGTGCCCGCGCTGATCAGCTCGATGGTCTCGCCGGAGGGGCGGCGGCTCGGGGACGTGTTCGCGGGGACGCTGGTGGTCCGGGAGCGGGTGCCGGGTGCGGGCGGGGGCCGGGACGCGCTGCCGCCGGTGCCGCCGGAGCTGCTGGCCGGGATCGGTGGCGGGCTGGTCTCGCTCGACCTGTCGGCGGTGCCGGATCCGCTCTGGCTGGCGATCCGCCAGTACCTGAGCCGGATCGGGCAGTTGGACCCGGCGGTGGGCTTCGGGATGGCGCAGCGGCTGGCCGGGGACCTGGTGGCGTACACCGGGCAGGCGGCGCCGCAGGGGGTGCATCCGGCGCAGTACCTGGGGGCGGTGCTGGTGGAGCGTCAGCGTCGCGACTGGGAGCGGTCGGTGGCCGGGCAGGCGCAGGGCGGGTACCCGGTGGCGCAGCAGGTGCCGGTGCAGGGCGGCGGGCAGCAGCAGCCGTTGGAGCGGGCACGGCGGTACGAGGCTCCCGTCGCCCCTCCCCCTGCTGCACCGGCGGCACCGGCACCCGTCGCACCGCCCGTGCAGGCACCGGCGGCCGAGGGCGGGTTCGCTCCGCCGGCCTAGGGGTTGTACTCGGTGGGCCACTGGTTGGGCGGGGACTCGAGTTCTTCGAGGGCGAGGCCGGGGGCGTCCAGGACGACGTCGCCAGCCAGGTGGACGATCTGCTGTTCGCCGGTCTCCAGGTCGGCCACCTGGTAGCGCTCGACCAGCAGCGGGCCGGTGTCGGTGGGGTGGGTGTCGACGGCTTCGAGGAGCCAGCCCTGGTCGAAGGTGCGGGGGGCCAGCACCGGGTCGGTGAAGGAGACCAGGCGGAGGCGGGCCGAGGCGCCGGGTTCCAGGCGGAGCAGGCGGGCGGCGGCGATCAGGAAGGCCGGGGAGGATCCGGCGAAGGCGTGGGCGCGGTCGTGGCCCTCGGCCGCGTCGGTGCCGGAGCCGTCGGCGGCGGTGCGGACCCAGCTGACGCCGTCGAGTGCGCCGCCGCGGACCTGCCAGCCGCCGGAGCGGAGTTCGAGGCGCAGCGGGCGGTTGCGGGAGTCGAGGGTGAGGTCCGCGGTGCGGAGCACGGCGCCGTCGGGGGCGTAGGTCTTGGAGACGTAGCGCCAGCCGGCGGGGCCGGGGGCACAGCTGAAGCGCTCCTCGCCGAGCGGGGTGCCGTCGTGCGGGTCGGTGAGGGAGTAGCGGCCGTTCGGCATGGCAGCAGCCTACGTGCCCGCGGCCTCCCGGTGGCCCGGCCGCTCGGCCCCGGTGGGCGGGAACGGCCGTGCGGCCGGTGCCACGGGGCACCGGCCGCACGGCCGTTCAGCGCTGACGCGGGATCAGTAGCGGTACTGCTCCGGCTTGTACGGGCCCTCGACCGGGACGCCGATGTAGTCGGCCTGCTCGGGGGTGAGGGTGGTGAGCTTGACGCCGAGGGCGTCGAGGTGGAGGCGGGCGACCTTCTCGTCCAGGTGCTTGGGGAGAACGTAGACGCCGATCGGGTACTGCGAGGTCTTGGTGAAGAGCTCGATCTGCGCGATGGTCTGGTTCGCGAAGGAGTTCGACATCACGAAGGACGGGTGGCCGGTCGCGTTGCCGAGGTTCAGCAGGCGGCCCTCGGACAGCATGATGATGGTGTGGCCGTCCGCGAAGCGCCACTCGTGGACCTGCGGCTTGACCTCGGTCTTCACGATGCCCGGGAGCTTCGACAGACCGGCGATGTCGATCTCGTTGTCGAAGTGGCCGATGTTGCCGACGATCGCCTGGTGCTTCATCTGCTCCATGTGCTTGGCAAGGATGATGTCCTTGTTGCCCGTGGTGGTGATGAAAATGTCGGCGATCGAGACGACCTCCTCCAGGGTGGTGACCTGGTAGCCGTCCATGGCGGCCTGCAGGGCGCAGATCGGGTCGATCTCGGTGACGATGACGCGGGCGCCCTGGCCGCGGAGGGACTCGGCGCAGCCCTTGCCGACGTCGCCGTAGCCGGCCACGACCGCGACCTTGCCGCCGATCAGGACGTCGGTGGCGCGGTTGATGCCGTCGATCAGGGAGTGGCGGCAGCCGTACTTGTTGTCGAACTTCGACTTGGTGACGGCGTCGTTGACGTTGATGGCCGGGAACAGCAGGTTGCCGTCGCGGTGCATCTCGTACAGGCGGTGCACGCCGGTGGTGGTCTCCTCGGTGACGCCCTTGATGGTGGCGGCCATCTCGGTCCACTTGGAGGGGCTGTCCTTGAGGGTGCGGTTGAGCACCTCGAGGATCAGGCGGTACTCCTCGTTGTCCGCGGTGGACGGGTCCGGGGCCTCGCCGGCCTTCTCGAACTCGACGCCCTTGTGGATCAGGAGGGTGGCGTCACCGCCGTCGTCCAGGATCATGTTCGGGGTCTGGCCGTCGGGCCAGGTGAGCGCCTGCTCGGTGCACCACCAGTACTCCTCCAGCGTCTCGCCCTTCCAGGCGAAGACCGGGACGCCCTGCGGGTTCTCCGGGGTGCCCTCCGGGCCGACCGCGATGGCGGCGGCCGCGTGGTCCTGGGTGGAGAAGATGTTGCAGGAGCACCAGCGGACCTCGGCGCCGAGGGCGGTGAGGGTCTCGATCAGCACGGCGGTCTGCACGGTCATGTGCAGCGAGCCGGTGATGCGCGCGCCGGCCAGCGGCTGCGAGGCGGCGAACTCCTTGCGGATCGACATCAGGCCGGGCATCTCGTGCTCGGCGAGCTGGATCTCCTTGCGGCCGAAGGGGGCCAGGGAGAGGTCGGCGACCTTGAAGTCGGACATGTCTGCTGCTCCTCGCTGCGTGCGGGGTCGGGTCGGTTTACGGGTGTGCTGAGCGGCGGGACGCCCGACGGGATGCGGGGCTCCGCTGCTGCGGCACAATCCGTCGGAGGACCTCTCTCCCTCGACCGGACCGCCCGGCGTGCCGGGGGTGCCGATCGACCGCCATCAGCAGCGACGATTTGGCTCTGCTGACGAATCTACACCGGCGGCGTGATCGCACGGGATTCGTTCGAGCGGATTCGGCCGTTCCCCGACCGGTTCCCTGACGGTGCGTCAGTGGGACGGGCCGCCCGGGGTGGCCTCCCGGTCGGGGCCGGCGGCCTCCTTCTCGGCGGAGTAGATGTCCGGCTCCAGGTAGATCACCCGGGCGATCGGGACGGCCTTGCGGACCCGGGCCTCGGCCAGGTCGATGGCCTGGGCGACCTGGGTGGCGCTGTCCTCGGCGTTGACGCCGATCTTGGCGGCGACCAGCAGCTCCTCGGGGCCGAGGTGCAGGGTGCGCATGTGGATGATGCGGGTGACCGAATCGTGGTCCACCAGGGCGGCGCGGATCTTGGCGACCTCGGTCTTGTCGGCGGACTCGCCGATCAGCAGCGAGCGGGTCTCCAGGGCGAGCACCACCGCGATGCCGACCAGCAGCAGGCCGATGGAGAGGGTGCCGACGCCGTCCCAGACGCCGTTCCCGGTGATGACGGTGAGACCGACGCCGAACAGGGCGAGGACCAGGCCGATCAGCGCGCCGAAGTCCTCCAGCAGGACCACCGGCAGCTCCGGAGCCTTGGCCCGGCGGACGTACTCGACCCAGCCGAGCGCGCCCTTGGACTTCTTCCCCTCGCTGATCGCGGTGTAGAAGGACCAGCTCTCCGCGATGATCGCGAAGACCAGCACGCCGACCGCCCAGTACCAGCCATCCAGCTCGTGCGGGTGGCGGATCTTCTCCACGCCCTCGTAGACGGCGAACAGGCCACCGACCGAGAACAGCACGATGGAGACCACGAAGGCGTAGATGTACCGCTCGCGCCCGTAGCCGAAGGGGTGGGCCTCGTCCGCCTCGCGGGCCGCCCGCTTGCTGCCGACCAGCAGCAGCACCTGGTTGCCGGAGTCGGCGACGGAGTGCACGCCCTCGGCCAGCATCGAGGAGGAGCCGGTGAAGGCGAAGGCGGTGAACTTGCTCACCGCGATCGCCAGGTTCGCGGACAGCGCCGCTACGAGGGCCTTGGTACCGCCTTCGGTGCTCATGCTGGGATGGGGTCCCTCCGGACTGGGCCGGTACCCGTGCACCGGCCGACGCTCAGCTCTGTCGACCGCACACAGTATCCCGATCGGGCAAAGGACCTGAGGTGCGGTCAGCAGGTGGGCGGCGGCGCGTCGTGCTCCGTTCAGTCCTGGCCGGCGGCCAGGCCGAGGTAGACGGCGGCGAAGTCGGTGAGGGCGGTCAGTTCGGCCAGGGCGTGCAGCGGATCGGCCTCCACCGAGCGGAGCTCGGTGAAGCGGACGCCGTGCGCCTCGGCCAGGCGGTGGGCGCGGCGGACCGGGTGGCTGGGCTCGGCGAAGCCGTTCTCCTCCTCCTCGGCCGGATCGGCGGCGCGGCCCGGGGTCTGACGGAGCAGCAGCACCTGGAGCAGCAGCGGATCGGGCTCCTCGACCCGGTCGCGGAAGAAGTCGTCCGGGTCGGCGCCCGAGCCGAACTGGCCGACGAACATGCCCCGGTGGGCGGTGAGCACCTGCGGCAGCGCCCCGGGCAGCGCGGGGCGCCCGGCCCGGTCGGCCAGCATGGCGGCGAACCGGCCGGCCACCGCGGCGGCCACCGGGCCGTCGGTCCACAGCAGCGGGACGGTGCCGGAGAGGTGGGCGGCCAGGTCCTTGGCCGGATTGACGTAGGCGGCGGCGTCGGGGCGGCAGCGGACGGCCACCTCGTCCAGCCGGTCGGCGACGCCCCGCAGGGAGCCGGCCGGGAGCTGGGTGACGCCGAGCTTCTCGGTGAGGGCCAGCAGCGGGAGCAGCATGGCCCAGAGCGCGCCCGGGTCGAGCGCGGGCAGGTCGGGCTCCTCGGCCTGGTGGTCGTCCTCGACCGCGGTCGGCACGTACGGCAGCGGCAGGCCGCGGACCTGGTGGGCGGCCTCGGTCAGCGGGCTCTCCGGCGGGGCGATCACCACCACCGTGCAGCCGCGTGCGTACGCCTGCTGGGCCAGGCCGACCAGACCCTCCTCGTGGCCGTCAGCGGAGGCGATCACCAGCAGGTCGAGCGGGCCGACCCAGCCCGGGAGCTGCCAGCGCAGGCCGGCGGTGAACGGCGGGGCGGCCACCGTCCGGTCGCGCGGGGCGGGCTCGGCGTCGGTCGGCGGGAGCGGGAGCACCTGGGTGGACTCGACCGCGAGCGCGGCCAGCGCGGGGCCGACGGCGAGCGCGCTGCCGTAGCCGGCCACCAGCAGGGAGCGCGGGCGGCCGTCGGGGCGCAGCGCCGCGACTCCGGCCTCGTCGGCCAGCCGGAGGGCGGTGCGGATCCTGGCCCCGGCACCCGCCAGCGCGAGCAGCGCGTGGTCCCGGTCGGCGCGCTGGAGGGCGGCCGGGTCGTCGAGCAGGACGTCGTCGATCATGCGGCTGGCCTCCGGCCTCGCGCTGGACGGACGGTGGGGTCGGTCGGGGAGGTGCGGGGTGCGCCCGGCGTGCGGGCGCGGGGGTGCTGCGCGGGGCGCCCGGGTGGGGCCGGGCGGGCCTGACGCGGCGTCAGGAGGGGCGGCGGGCCTCGTCGACCAGGAGCACCGGGATGCCGTCGCGGACCGGGTAGACCAGGCCGCAGGTCTCACCGGTGCAGCGCAGCTCGTGCGCCTCGCCCTGGGTCTGCTCGTCGAGCGCCGAGTGGCACTCCGGGCAGACCAGGATCTCCAGCAGGAAGGACGGCAGGTTGCTCATGGGGTGTCAGGCTCCTGGGTGCGGTGGGGTACGGCGCCGGTACAGCGGTGCCCCGGCCGGTGGCAACCTTACCGGCCGGGGCTGGGGCTGGTGGTGTCAGGCGCGGACGATGCCCAGGACGGTGTCGCGGACCTGCTCCATGGTGGCCTGGTCCTTGGCCTCCACGTTCAGGCGCAGCAGGGGT
>NZ_JBSGEL010000141.1:0-7918 GCF_053602875.1 Kitasatospora sp. NPDC004289
CGAGGAACTGCGCGAATCGGAAGGCGGACCAGGGCCAGATCGGGGCAGGCGAGCCAGTTGCACGCGCTGCCGTTCCCCCGCGCGCAGTTCCTCGCGCCCCTGGTGGCCCCTGCGGGTCGGCGGAACCGCAGACCGGCGGAGCCCCGCGCCCCCGGCGTAGCCGGCTGCGCCCCGCCCCGGGGGTTTAATCCCTTCCGGGGTTCCTCCGGGCTGCCGGTAGACTGGCCCGCATGGCTGTTCCCTCCCGGCATTAGCGCGCGCAGCGCCCGCCAGATGCCCGCCGTCCGCTGCCCCCGCCAGTCCCAGGAGTACCCACAGCCATGATTGCTGCCAACGCGCTCGAACTGCGTGCCGGTGCCCGCGTCCTCATCGAGTCCGCCTCCTTCCGGATCGCCCCCGGCGACCGGATCGGCCTGGTCGGCCGCAACGGCGCCGGCAAGACCACCCTCACCAAGGTCCTGGCCGGCGAGGGCCTGCCCGCTGCCGGCACCGTGACCAGCTCGGGCCAGGTCGGCTACCTGCCGCAGGACCCGCGCACCGGTGACCTGGACGTCCTCGCCCGCGACCGCATCCTCTCCGCCCGCGGCCTCGACACCGTGCTCAAGAAGATGCGCGAGAACGAGGAGCGGATGGCCAACGGCAAGGGCGCCACCCGCGACAACGCGATGAAGAAGTACGCCCGCCTGGAGACCGAGTTCCTCACCAAGGGCGGCTACGCCGCCGAGGCCGAGGCCGCCACCATCGCCGCCGCGCTCGGCCTGCCGGACCGCATCCTCGGCCAGGAGCTGCACACCCTCTCCGGTGGTCAGCGCCGCCGCGTCGAGCTGGCCCGGATCCTCTTCTCGGACTCCGACATCCTGCTGCTCGACGAGCCGACCAACCACCTCGACGCCGACTCGATCGTCTGGCTGCGCGACTTCCTGAAGACCTACAAGGGCGGCTTCATCGTCATCTCGCACGACGTCGACCTGGTCGAGACGGTCGTCAACAAGGTCTTCTACCTGGACGCCAACCGCGCCGCCATCGACATCTACAACATGGGCTGGAAGCAGTACCAGCAGCAGCGCGAGGACGACGAGAAGCGCCGCAAGCGCGAGCGGGCCAACGCCGAGAAGAAGGCCGCCACCCTCAACGCCCAGGCCGACAAGATGCGCGCCAAGGCGACCAAGACGGTGGCCGCGCAGAACATGGCCCGCCGCGCCGAGAAGCTGCTCTCCGGCCTGGAGCAGGCCCGGGTCTCCGACAAGGTCGCCAAGCTGCGCTTCCCGGACCCGGCCCCGTGCGGCAAGACCCCGCTGACCGCCAGCGGCCTCTCCAAGTCCTACGGTTCGCTGGAGATCTTCACCGACGTCGGCCTGGCCATCGACCGCGGCTCGCGCGTGGTCATCCTCGGCTTCAACGGCGCGGGCAAGACCACCCTGCTGCGGATGCTCGCGGGCGTCGAGCAGCCGGACACCGGCGAGGTGATCCCGGGCCACGGCCTGAAGATCGGCTACTACGCGCAGGAGCACGAGACCCTCGACCCCGAGCGGACCGTGCTGGAGAACATGCGCTCCTCCGCCCCCGACACCGACCTGGTGCAGATCCGGAAGATCCTCGGCTCCTTCCTGTTCTCCGGCGACGACGTCGACAAGCCGGCCGGGGTGCTCTCCGGCGGTGAGAAGACCCGTCTGGCGCTGGCCTCCCTGGTGGTCTCCTCCGCCAACGTGCTGCTGCTCGACGAGCCCACCAACAACCTCGACCCGGCCAGCCGCGAGGAGATCCTCGGCGCGCTGCGCACCTTCACCGGTGCGGTGGTCCTGGTGACCCACGACGAGGGCGCGGTCGAGGCGCTCCAGCCGGAGCGGATCATCCTGCTTCCGGACGGCGTCGAAGACCTGTGGAGTGCCGACTACGCGGACCTGGTCTCGCTGGCCTGAGTGCCCGGGGGAGGGGCCGAGTAGACGCCTCCTCAGTAATCCGACGTAGAAAAGCCGGTCTCTGACGGAATCCGGGAATGGGAGACTCCCGGATTCCGTTTGAGGAGTTCCACTCGTGTCCGGGCGGTGTTCATCCCCCCGCCCGCCCGTGCTGATCAGCTCTTTCTCTCTTCACCCCATCCCCTCGTGTGCCGTCCGAGGGGGCGCGAGCACTCTTGGTGAGCGCCCTTGTGCGCTGCGATCACGACCGGCAGACTGCGCTTTCCCGGTATCGACCTTGTCGAATGGGTGGCCAGGAGCCTGGCTATGGGTGATCATGGGAATCTGACCGAGCAGCACAGTTACGAGGAGGCACGGGTGGCCGAGACTCTGAAAAAGGGCAGCCGGGTGACTGGTGCCGCGCGTGAGAAGCTCGCGGCCGATCTCAAGAAGCAGTACGACTCCGGAGCGAGCATTCGCGCGCTCGCGGAATCCACCGGCCGTTCCTACGGCTTCGTGCACCGCATGCTCAGCGAGTCCGGGGTCAATCTCCGGGGCCGTGGCGGTGCCACCCGAGGCAAGGGCAAGACCGCTGCCGCTGCCGGTTCCTGACGGACCGTCGGGCCAGTGGTCCGGCAAGGCAGCGCCAGTTGACCCGAGCGCCGGCACGTCCGTAGGACCACGCGGCTGATCGCCGCACACGCGCACGCATCACCACTCAGCTCCCAGCTCCAGACGAATCGGCGGCCGGAATCCCGGACCGCCGATCGTCGTTCCCGGCACCGCGGGCGGCCCCGAACGGGCACTGTCCGGCGGTGCCGGTTTTTGTTACTCTCCGGTAGCCAGTCACCCCGCTGCCGGAGGTACCGCTCATGACCAGCCCCGCCGTCGACCTCGACCCGCAACTCCTGGAGCAGGCCGGGGTCCGGCTCGAAGTCGAGGGCGACACCGCCGTGGTGACGCTCTGCCGCCCGGACCGCCGCAACGCCCAGTCGCCCGCCATGTGGCGTGCGCTCACCGCCATCGGCCGCAGCCTGCCCGGCACCGTCCGGGTGGTGCTGCTGCGGGGTGAGGGCCCCTCCTTCTCCGCCGGGCTCGACCGGGCCATGTTCACTCCCGAGGGCATCCCCGGGGAGCGGAACTTCCTCCAGCTCGCCGCCGCGGACGACAAGGACCTCGACGAGACCATCGCCTCCTACCAGGACGCCTTCACCTGGTGGCGCCGCCCCGACCTGATCTCGATCGCCGCCGTCCAGGGCCACGCGGTCGGGGCCGGCTTCCAGCTGGCGCTCGGCTGCGACATCCGGGTGGTCGCGGACGACGTCCGGTTCTGCATGAAGGAGACCTCCCTCGGGCTGGTCCCCGACCTGGCCGGCACCAAGCCGCTCACCGAACTCGTCGGCTACGCCCGGGCCCTGGAGATCTGCGCGACCGGCCGGCAGGTCGGCGCGGAGGAGGCCGTGGCCACCGGGCTGGCCAACCTCGCCGTCCCCGCCGCCGAGCTCGACGCCGCGGCGCGCGACCTCGCGGCCGCGCTGCTCGCCGCCCCGCGCAGCGCCGTCATCGAGACCAAGGCCCTCCTCCAGGGCGCGGCCACCCGCACCTACGACGAGCAGCGCACCGCCGAACGCGCCGCTCAGGCCCGCCGCCTCCGCGACCTCGCCGGCCTCGGCGACTGAGCGTTCACCCTCAGGTTCCGGCAGGGCAGCGCCCCGTAGGGGCGCGAGGAACTGCGCGCAGGGGGACGGCACCACGTGCAGCTGGATCACATGCCCTGATCCAGCGGTGGTCCGCCTTCCGTGATCGCGCAGTTCCTCGCGCCCCTGGGGTGCTGCCCTGCCGTCGTTTGGGCCGTACGGTCCTCAGAGCGGGCGCGACCCGTGGCGGAATGTCAGAGTTGGGCTGGTTTGCGATATAGCTGGACCCGTACCGCGAGGAGCCCACTGATGCCCGAGAGCCCGACGCCCGCCGCCCTGGCCAAGAACGACACCGCGAAGCCCGCGGCGGCGGAGGAGCGTGGCCGCACCGCCCTGGCCGTCGGCGTGGTCGAGAAGATCGCCGGCATGGCCGCCCGGGAGGTGACCGGGATCCATGCGCTGGGGTCCGGGTTCTCCCGGACCTTCGGGGCGATGCGGGACCGGGTGCCCGGCGGGAAGTCGAGCGTGGGCCGGGGGATCAAGGCGGAGGTGGGGGAGAAGCAGACCGCGATCGACATCGCCCTGGTGGTGGAGTACGGCGTGGTGATTCCCAAGCTGGCGGCCGAGGTCCGGGCCAACATCGTCGCGGCGGTGGAGAAGATGACCGGCCTGGAGGTGGTCGAGGTGAACATCGCCGTCAACGACGTCCACCTGCCCGACGAGCCGGACGAGGACGAGCAGGAGCAGGCCGAGGCCGAGAGCGGCCGTCGGGCCAGGGTGCAGTAGACCGGAGAGCGAAGGGGAACGGCGTGAATCTCGGCCTGATCGGGCTGGTGGTGGGGATGGCCCTGGGCTTCGCCGGGTACTTCGGCGGGTTCGCCGCCTTCCTGCTGGTGGCCGCGCTCGGTGCGGTCGGCTTCGTGGCCGGCCGTCTGATCGACGGTGACCTCGAACTGGGCGACCTGAGCGAGCTGCTGCGCGGCCGGGACCGGCGTCGTTGACCACCGCGGTTCCGGTGCCGGCGCCCCAGCGCGGCCAGCTGCGGATCGCCGACCGGGTGTTCACGCGGCTCGCCGCGCTGGCGGCGCGTCAGGCGCTGGCCGAGGACGACGGTACGGTGCAGCGCACCTCGGTGGTGGAGCAGCACGGTGAGGTGCGGCTGACGGTCGGGGTGGAGCTGCCCTTCCCGGCCGATCTGGCGGCGCTGGCCGAGCGGGTGCGGGCGGCCGTGCAGGAGCGGCTGTCGGAGCTGACCGGGCGGACCGTCGGCGAGGTGGTGGTCGTGGTGGAGCGGCTGGTGCCGCGTGGCCGGTGAGCTGACGGGGGACCGGCCCCCGGCCGCGGCGCGGCGGTTGCGTTCGGACCGGACCTTCTGGGCCGGGCTGGTGGTGGTCGCCGGGCTGGTGGTCGCCGGGGCGCTGCTGTACGACGCGGCGGCGGTGCGGGCCGGACGCACGGCGCGGCCGTGGCGCGCGGAGACCGCCGACGAGCTGGCGCGGCGTCACCTGGACGATCCGGTGGTGCTGATCGCGGCGGGGGCCGCCGTACTGCTCGGGCTGGGCTGCCTGGTGCTGGCGCTGACGGCCGGTCAGCGGCGCTGGCTGCCGCTGACCCGGCCGGGCGCGGTGATCGACCGGGCCGGGGTCTCCGCGCTGGTCACCCGGTGGGCCCGGCGGATCGACGGGGTGGACTCCGTGAAGGTCCGCACCGGGCGCGGCCGGACCGTGGTGCGGATCGACGGCGCGGCCGAACCGGCAGCCGTGGAGCGGGAGTTGCGGGCCGAGCTGGCCCGGGTGCCGCTGGCCGGGGAGCACCGGCTGGACGTACGGACCCGACGGGGGAGCCGATGAGCCGGGCCACGGTCAACCGCGCGCTCCTGCTGCTGGCCGGCGCGGCCCTGCTGGCGGGTGGCGTGCTGGTGCTGGCCGGCGGACTGGACCTCTACGGGCGGCTCGGGTGGACCCCGCCGTCCTGGTGGCCGCTGACCTCGCCGGACCAGCCGGTGTTCAGCGACGCCTCGCGGACCAGGTGGTCCGGTGAGGCCTGGTGGTGGCCGGTGGTCTTCGCGGTGCTCGGGCTCGCGGTGGCCGGCGGGCTGTGGTGGCTGTTCGCCCAGGCCCGCCGCAGCGGCCCCACGGCCGTCACCCTGCCCGTCGCGGCCCCCGGGCTCACCCTGCGGCTGCGGGCCAAGGCGTTGGCCGACGCGGTGGAGACCGAGACCATCGCCCTGCCCGAAGTCGCCCGGGTACGGGCCCGGTTGACCGGCACCCCGAAGCGGCTGCGGCTGTGCGCCGCCGTCCGGCTCACCCCGGACGCGGACCCGGCCGCGACCCTGGAGCACCTGCACGACGGACCGCTCGCCCACGCCCGCACCACGCTGGCCCGGGACCTCCCGGCCGAGCTGCGGCTGCGCGTGGTCCGGCCGCCCGCCCCGCCCAGGCGGGCCGGGACCGGACCCCGGGTGATCTGAGCACCCGCACGGGGCCCTCTGCCCGCACGCCGACGGGGGACGAGGCGGCTCGTCCTGCCCGTCGGCGGGTGGGAGACGGCCCGGGAGACAGCCCGGGACGACGGCTGCCCCTGCGGCGGAGCGGCCGGTCGCGGGGTCAGAGGGCGCGCAGAGCGCCGCCGTCGACGGGGATCATCACGCCGGTCAGGTACGAGGCGGCGGGGGAGAGCGCGAAGGCGGCGACCTTGCCGAACTCCTCCGGGGTGCCGTAGCGGCCGAGCGGGATGGTGGCGGAGGCCCGGGCCCGGGCCGCCTCCGGGTCGCCGCTCAGGGCGTCCAGCTCGCGCAGGCGGTCGGTGGCGATCCGGCCGGGCAGCAGGCCCAGGACGCGGATGCCGCGCGGGCCGAGCTCGTCGGCCAGCGACTTGGCGGCCATCGCGAGGCCCGGCCGCAGGCCGTTGGAGATGCCGAGGCCGGGCACCGGCTGACGGACCGAGGTGGAGAGCACGAAGGCGATCACGCCGCCCTCGGTGAGCGAGGCGGCGGCGGTGCGGGCGATCCGCAGGGCGCCGAGCACCACGGACTCGAAGGCCGACTGCCACTGCGCCTCGGTGGTCTCCAGCACCGTCCCGGCCGCGGGGCCGCCGACGCTGACCAGGACGCCGTCGAGCCGCCCGAACTCGTTGACCGCCGCGTGGACCAGCTGGGCCGCCGCCCCGGGGTCCGCGTTGTCGGCCGCCACGCCGAGCACCCGGCCCGGGGCGCCCAGGGCGTTGGCCGCCGTCTCCACCGCCTCCTTGGTGCGGCCGCTGATCACCACCTGGGCGCCGTCGGCGAGCAGCTCGCGCGCCGTCGCGAAGCCGAGGCCGCGGGTCGCCCCGGTGACCACGTACACCTTGTCCTGAAGTCCGAGATCCATGGGGCACATCCTGCCGCAAACGGAGCGTCAGGGAGTGACCGGTTCCGGTGCGTTCACGTCCGCCGTCCCGGCGGCCTTCGCCGCGGCGGCCGCCCGCTCGCGGGCCTCGCGGCGGGCGAGCACCACCAGGCCGACCGGCAGCAGGCCGGCGAACAGCCACCACTGCACGGCGTACGCCATGTGCGGGCCGATCGAGGAGTGGTCGGGCTCGGCGAGCAGCAGCGGTGAGTCGCCCTGGGCGGGGGAGGACGCGGTGAGCTCGACGAAGCCGCCGAGCACGGGGGTGCCCAGGCGTTCGGCCTGCTCGGTGCTGCTGATCAGCTGGTACTGACGGTCCGGCAGCTTGCCGCGGGCCTTGAGACTCTTGCTCTCGGCGGACTCGTCGGCGCGCAGCCGGCCGGTGACGCTCACCTGGCCGGCGGGCGGGGCCGGGACGGTGGGGTAGCTGGTGGCGTCCCCGGCCGAGTCCACCCAGCCGCGGTTGACCAGGACGGTGCCGGCGCCGTCGGCCAGCCGGAGGGGCGTGATCACGAAGTAGCCGATGCTGCTGCCGCCGGGCTCCGTGCGGTTGCGGATCACGAACTCGGCCGCCGGGTCGTACTGGCCGGTGGCGTTGACGGTCCGCCAGGTGAGGTCCTTCGGGACGGCCGCACCGGGGCGCGACAACGAGTCGAAGGGGACGGCGGGGGCGGTCAGGCTCTGCGCGATCAGCTCGTTCCGGGCGACCCGGGCCTCGTGACGGTGGTACTGCCAGAAGCCCAGCCGGACCATGGTCGGGATCAGCAGCAGCACGAGGAGGGCGATCAGCGCCCAGCGCCGGGACAGCAGAAAACGGTACACATCGGCAAACTACGCGCACTCACACCGCGATCACACACCGGGGTCCGCAAGTGGGTCGGCAGGGCAGCGACCCAGGGGCGCGAGGAACTGCGCGCGGGGGAACGGCACCACGTGCAACTGGCTCGCCTGCCCCGATCCCACGCCGGTCCGCCTTCCGGACTCGCGCAGTTCCTCG
>NZ_JBSGEL010000142.1:0-7481 GCF_053602875.1 Kitasatospora sp. NPDC004289
GCGCCGATGGTACTGCAGGGGGGACCCTGTGGGAGAGTAGGACGCCGCCGAACAATCATTCAAGAGAAGCCCCCTGACGATTCGTCAGGGGGCTTTTCTGCGTTAACCTTCGCCAATGCAGAACCTGACCCTTACCTGGCAGACCTCCGGCACTGCCGGCGTCGCGCTGTTCGGTGCGGCGTACGCGGCCAAGCGATGGTGGGGGAAGCCGGGGCTGGGGGTGGCCTGTCGGGAGGCGGGGACGCTGCTGGCGCTGTTCACGCTCTGGCAGCTGGTCGGGCACCTGTCGTTGCTGAGCACGGAGCACGCCCTGGACCGGGCGGAGTGGATCCACCGGACCGAGCTGGACTGGGGGCTGCCGGACGAGGCGGCCTGGCAGCGGGCGGCGCGGGAGCATCCGTGGCTGATCTCGGCGTCCAACTACTACTACGCGACGATGCACTTCGGGGCGATGATCGCGCTGCTGGTCTGGGTGTTCGTGCGGCACCGCGCGCGGTACGCCTGGGTGCGGAACACGGTGGTGCTGACCACGGCGGCCTGTCTGCTGATCCAGTTCCTGCCGGTGGCGCCGCCGCGGATGCTGCCGGGGAACGGGTTCGTGGACGTCGCGGCCGAGTACGGGCAGTCGGTCTACGGGGGTGCGGTCGGCGGAGTGGTGGAGGCCCAACTGTCCGCGATGCCCTCGGTGCACGTGGCGTGGTGCGTGATCGTGGCGGTGGCGGTGGTGGTGATCGCACGCTCGCCCTGGCGGTGGCTGGCGGTGCTGCACCCATTGGCCACGGTGTACGTGGTCGTGGTGACGGCCAATCACTTCTGGGCGGACGGGCTGGTGGCGGTCGGGCTGCTGATGATCGCCTACCTGGTGCTGCACGCGGCCGCGGGGTGGCGGGCGACGGGCGAGGAGCAGCCGGCGGCCGTGCGGTGGGAGCAGGAGAAGGAAACGGCCGTCGGCTGAGGGTTGGGTGCCCGGGGGCGGACGGCTCAGGAGCTCAGGCCGGCCTGGGCGGCGAGTAGGGCGGCCTGGACCCGGGTGTCCGAGCCGGTGCGGTCGAGGACGCCGTCGACCAGGGTGCGGACCCGGTCGGGGCCGATGCCGAGGCGCAGCGCGATCTCCAGGTTGGGCATGCCGTCGCCGAGCAGGGCGAGCACCTCCCGCTCGGTGGGGTCGAGGGCGGCGATCCGCCGTTCGGCCTCGGTGGTGGGGTCGGCCGGTTCGGCGGGGCCGCCGTCGAGCATCCGGCGGACCACCAGGCCGGTGACGCCGGGGGAGAGCACCGCGTCACCGGCGGCCGCGGCGCGGACGGCGCTGATGAGCTCCTGCGGGCCGTCGTCCTTGAGGAGGAAGCCGGTGGCGCCGGAGCGCAGGGCGCGGGTGACGTTCTCCTCCTCGCCGAAGGTGGTGAGCATGACGACGGCGGGCTTGGGGTCGAGCCGGACCAACTGGTCGATCGCGGCCAGGCCGTCGAGGACGGGCATCCGGATGTCGAGCAGGACGACGTCCACCGGGGTGCGGGTGGCGTGGGCGACGGCCTCGGCGCCGTCGGAGGCCTCGGCCGTGATCTCGATGTCCTCGGCGTGCCTGAGGACCAGGCGCAGGCCGGCCCGGATGCCGGGTTCGTCGTCGGCGAGCAGGACCCGGATGGGGGCGGTGTGCTCGCCCGGCTGGTCGGTCACCTGATGGTCGGTCATGTGCGGCTCCGGCTCTGGTGGTGGGTCAGGGCGCCAGCGGTGTCGTGAATGTGGTGATTTCGGTGAGAGTGCCGTCTTCGAAACAGTAACGGGTCACGTAGAGCCGGTCGCTGCTCGTCAGCCGACTGGTGTACGGGAAGACGCAGCTGGTGGTGCCCTCGGGGCGGGCGGGCTCGCGCCCCGAGGCGGCGGAGCGGACGGAGGGGCTGTCCGGGCCGACCACCGAGACCACCTGGCCCTCCGTCATGCCGGGGTGGACGGCGCTGGTCGGCGGCGGGCCGTCGTAGGGGCGGGTCTGCTGGACCAGGCCGAGGCCGAGCAGCAGGATCACGCCGAGCCCGGCCAGGCCGAGGGCGGCGGAGACGGCGCTGGCCAGCTGGCGGCGGAGCCGGGCGGCGGGGCCGCCGGCCAGGACGGGGACGTCGGTGCCGGGGGCGGTGGGTGCGCTGTCGGCCCGGCGGCCGGTGGAGGGAGGTTCGGTGGGCAGCACGGCGCGGACCTCGTAGCCGTCCGGGACGGGGCCGACGGTGAGGCGGCCGTCGAGCACGGCGACCCGTTCGCGCAGCTGGTCCAGGCCGCGGCCGCTGCCGAGGCCGGTGGTGACGGCGGGCGGGACGGGCGGGCGGCCGTTGTGGACCACCACCTCGACGCTGCCGGGGAGCTGTTCGACCGTCACCTCGACGGCGGAGCCGAGGGCGTAGCGGTGGATGTTGGTGAGCGACTCGCGGACCACCCGGTTGACGGCCCGGCGGACCTGGGGACGGACCTCGGTGAGGTCCTCGCCCTCCCAGTGGAAGGCGACCGGGACCCCGGCCGCGCGGGACTCCTCGACCAGGGCGAGGACGTCGGCCCGGGTGCCGGTGGCGTCGGTGAGCGCGTCGGTGCCGGTGTCCCGGCCGACCGGGCCGAGCACGCCGAGCACCTGGCGCAGCTCGTCCATGGCGTCCCGGCTGGCCCGGCGGAGCTGCTCGGCCTCGTCGCGGAGTTCGGGGGCCTGTCGGTCGAGGGCCAGTTCCAGGCCGCCGGCGTGCAGGGAGATCAGGCTGAGCCGGTGGCCGACCAGGTCGTGCATCTCGGCGGCGATCCGCGAGCGTTCGTGCAGCCGGGACTCGTTCTCGGCGGAGCGCTTGGCCCGCTCGGCGGCGGCGGTGCGTTCGCGCAGGGCGCCGACCAGTTGGTCCTGCTGGCCGGCGGCGGTGCCGACCAGGCCGGGGATGAGCACCGCGACCACGGCCAGCACCCCGCCCTGGGCGATGGCGTACTGCCAGCGGCCGCCCTGCCAGTAGTCCAGCCGGACCTCGCTGGTGAGCAGGGGGAGCAGGGCGGCGGCGACCAGCAGCAGGTCGCGGCGCAGGGCGCGGGCGGCGCGGCGGGAGGTGGTGTAGGCGACGATCGCGGTGAGCATGGCGGCACTGGGGAGGATGCCGACCAGGGCGGCCAGCCCGAGCAGTGCGGCGTCGGGGTAGCGGTGCCGGGCGAGGGAGAGCAGCAGGGCGAGGGCGCCGAGGGCGACCAGGGTGCTGCGGTCGAAGAGCCCGCTGAGGCCGACGCTGTGCAGGGCGGCGAAGGTGACCAGCAGCACGCAGCCGCCGACCACGGCCTCCAGGAGCCACCGCCCGGGCGGGCGGTGGGCGTCCGGGCGGTCGGCGGGCAGCAGCGGTACGAAGCGCATCTCCCGATTGTGCCCGGACCGGAACACCTGGTTCCGGAAGCCGCCGTCAGGGGATCACGCGGCGGCGGCGGAAGTCGGCGAAGATCTCCAAGAACATCGCCTCGGTGTCCACGTACTCGTGGAAGCCGAGCCGACGGGCCTTGGAACCGTCGGCGAACAGGTCGTAGTCCCAGGAGAGGACGAAGTCGCCGAAGGCCCAGGAGGAGACCTCCGCGTAGGAGTGGGCGAGGCCGTACTTCTCCACCATGGCCTCCCAGAGCGGCTCCTTGTCGGCCATCACCTCGGCCAGCTTCAGGGGAACGCCGGGGGCGACGTCGAGTTCGAAGAAGCGGGCGATGGCCGGCCAGAGTCCGCTCCAGCGGAACAGGTCGCCGTTGTTGACGTTGAACGCCTGGTTGGCGCAGGCCGGTTCGGTGGCGGCCCAGACGGTGGCCTTGGCGAGCAGGCCGGCGTCGGTGACCTCCAGCAGGGCGTCGTAGGCGCCGGGCTTGCCGGGGAAGCGGAGCGGGAGGCCGAGCTCCTTGGAGATCGCGGCGTAGACGGCGATCACCATGGCGAGGTTCATCGGGTTGCCGAGGGCGAAGCCGGTGACCACGGAGGGGCGGATCGCGGTCCAGCTCCAGGGCTGCCCGGCCTGGCGCTGCTCCAGCAGGGTCTGCTGGGCGTGCATGAACTCGGGCGGCATGAAGTTCGGGTCGCTCTCCTTGGCGGGGGTGCGGAACGGACCGAGGTGCGCGCCGTAGACCTTGTAGCCCTGCATCAGGCTGACGTGCCGCAGACCGGCGGCGGCCGGGACGATGGTGTCGAGGACGTTGGTGAGCATGGCCAGGTTGGGGGCGACCAGCTCGGCCCAGCCGGGGCGGTCCTGGTAGGCGGCGTAGAAGACGTGGGTGACCTCGTGCAGGCCGCCGAGCTTCTCCTTGCTGTCGGTGGCGTCGAGCAGGTCGACGCTGATGTGCCGCAGGCGGTCCTCGTCCTCGCCGCCGCGGCGGGAGAGGCCGATGACGTCCCAGTCGCCGAGCGAGAGCAGGTGCTCGGTGAGGTTGCGGCCGATCACCCCGTTGGCGCCGACGACGAGGGCGGTCTTGCGGTCGGTGGTGGTCACGGCGGCCTCCTGGCGGATGGTGCGGCGGGTTCGTGACCGATCATCGTCCGGCGGGTGGGCATGAGTCCAAGACCGGTTCCTTCCGCCTGACATAAGCTCAGGTCATGCTGACGCTAAGGCAGTTGGAGTACCTGGTCACCATCGTCGAGCAGGGCTCGTTCACCCGCGCCGCCGAGCTGCTGCACGTCAGCCAGCCCGCGCTGTCGCACCAGGTGCGGGTGATGGAGGGGCTGCTCGGCGGCCCGCTGCTGGAGCGGCTGCCCCGGCAGGTGCGGGCCACCCCGATGGGGCGGGCGGTGCTGCCGCACGCGCGGGCCGCGCTGGCCGAGGCGGGGCGCGCGGTGGCGGCGGCCCGGGCGTGCGCGAGCTCCGGTGCGGGTGAGGTGGAGTTGGCGACGCTGTACGGGTACAGCCTGGGGGTGCTGCCCGCAGTGCTGCGGGTCTGGCACCGGGAGCGGCCCGGGGCGGCCGTCCGGCTGCACGAGTACCGGCACGCCGAGGAGTTGGCGGAGGCGGTGGCCGGGGGCGTGGCGGACCTGGCGCTGGGGCCGCGGCCGCAGGGGTGGGCCGGGCCGCTGTGGGAGCTCGGGGAGGAGGAGTTCCTCCTGGTCCTCCCGGCTGACGACCCGTCGGGAGCCGTGCCCGGCGGCGAGCTGGAGCTGGCGGCACTGGCGGAGCGGAGCTGGGTGCACTACGCCGCCGGGAACGGGCTGGCCGAGCTGCTGGACCGGGCCTGCGCGGCCGCCGGCTTCCGCCCGGTGGCGGCCGTCCGCACCGAGCAGACCGCAGCCGGTCCGCTCCTCGCCTCGGCCGGGATCGGCCCGACCCTGGCCGCCGCCCACGCCCTCCCGCCCGGACTGCCCGGCCGGCTGTTCCGCCCGGTGCCGCCGGTCCGTCGGCGGCTCGCGGTGTACGCCCGCAGCGCGCCCGACCCGCTCACGGCGGAGCTGGCCGCGGTGCTGCGGCGAGAGGCGGTGCTGCTCCCGGAGCACGTGCGGGAGCGGCTCACGGGGTGACGGGCGGGTCAGCCGATCGGTGGACCCGGTGGAGGGGGCGGCCGCCGGAGGATGGCAGGGAGGCTGACGGACGGAGGACGGCATGGGTGGCGGCGGCAGGGTGCGCTGGGCGGGGATCGGGCTGGTGGCGGTGGTGCTGGCCGGGTGCGGGCAGGCCGCTCCGTCCACACCGGCCCCTTCGGGTGCCTCCCCTTCGGCGGCGGCCCCGTCGTCCGGCTCTCCCACGGCCGGGCCGTCGGCCGTGCGGGCCGGGGAGACCCTGCTGGTGGCCGACTTCGGGGGTGACACGGTGACCTTCGTGGATCCGTCGGCCGGGCCGGTCGGGTCGGCCAAGGCGGGGACGGCGCCGTGGGGCGTGGCGCTGGGGCCGGACGGGCGGGCCTGGGTGGCGGCGGCCGAGGGGGTGGCCGTGGTGGACACGGTCTCCCGGCGGGTGACGGGCACGGTGCCGTACCGGACCGTGAGCGGGCCGGTGACCACGGGCGAGTACCGCGGCGGCGGCATGGGCATCGCGGTCTCGCCGGACGGCCGACGGGTGTACGTCGGGGTCAACGTGCCGGGGAAGCCGGGGGTGTTGGAGGTCATCGACACGGCGACCCGGCAGGTCACCGACGTGGTGCCGGTCGGGCGGCGGCCGTTCGACGTGGTGGTGGCCCGGGACGGGCACGAGGTGTACGCCGTCGGGCACGACTCCTTCGACGTCACGGCGGTGGACGCCGGCACCCTGCGGCCGCGCCGGATGGAGGTCGCCCCGTACGGCACCGAGGGCGGGCTGGGCTCCTGGCTGAAGCCGCACTACGCCGAAGTCGCCGTCGACGGACGGCTGTTGCTGCCCTTCGAGGGGGAGCGGCTGGCGGTGCTCGATCCGGGCAGCGGCCAGGTGACGGTCCGTCCGATGACGGCCGACACCCACCAGCACGGCACCGCCCTGGCCCCGGACGGCACCCTGCTGGTGGTCGGCACCGGCCCGATCGGCAGCGGCGACCACGGGCCTTCGCTCACCGTCCGGGCCCCCGACGGCGCCGAGCGGGTGATCCCGCTCGACGGCCCGCACGAGGAGGTCGCGCTCTCCCGGGACGGCCGCACCGCCTACGTCACCGGCGGCTTCTCCCGCCCGGGCGGCTGGGACGGCATCACGGTGGTGGACCTGGCCACCGGGACGACGCACCGTCAGGCGGCGGGCCGGCTGCCGCTCGGGGTCGTGGTGCTGCCCTAGGGTCCGGGCGCTCAGGCGGCCCGGTTGTGGGTGGCGAGCAGCGTGCCGGCGGTGTCCCAGGTGCGCAGGGTGAGTGGTTTGCCGGGCAGTTTGACCGCCGCGACCCAGCGGATCGGCGAGTCCCCGACGGTGAGCGGCTGCACCTCCCAGCCGGTGGCCCCGGGGGTGCCGGCCGTCACCTTGGCGACCTCCGGGCCGACCGGGAGCAGGGCCAGCAGGACCGGTCCGTCGGTGATGCTGCCCAACTCGCCCGTGGGCGGTCCCCCTTGTCCGGCCGGGCCGCCCGGTGCGGGGAGGGAGAGGCGGATGTCCTCGGCCTGCCGCCTGCCGTCCACCGTCAGGTAGAGGTTCAGGACGTCCGTGCCCGGGCGCCAGTGCTCCTCGACGAACGCGGCGTCCGGCTCGGCGGCTCCGGGGCGGACGGGCCGGCCCTGGTCCTCCCAGATCGCGCGGTACTGCCGGAGCGCGTCCGTCTTCGGTGCCTGCGGCCAGAGCGTGGCCCAGGCCTGCCAGCTCCGCGCACCCCCGCCGCCCCCGCCGATGCCTTCGGCGAGCAGGACCCGGACGGGGGCGAACGGGTCGCGCGCGGGGGCCGGGGCGTGGGACGACGGGGCCGAGGTGGTACCGGCCGGTGCGACGGTGCGCGGTGCCGTCAGCACGGCGGCTCCGCCGACCACGGCCGCCATGGCTACCGCGCCGACTCCCTCGCCATCGGCCGCTCCAGTCAGGAGGACCTGCGCAGCGAGGAGGCCGGTGTCCCGGGCCGGGACGAGCCGCTCCCGG
>NZ_JBSGEL010000143.1:0-7180 GCF_053602875.1 Kitasatospora sp. NPDC004289
TGGCCGAGGCCGCCTCCGACGAGCGCGCCTGGGGCCGGGCCTGGCACGTGCCGACCCTGCCCGCCCGCTGCCACGCCCGGGCCGCCGCCGCGCTGCTCTGGGAGCAGCTCGAGCTGGCCCCGCAGGACGCCCTGTCGGCCCGTCAGCTGGCGGCCGCCCTGATCGAGGCGGAGGACGGCGAGGGGGTGCGGAGGCTGGCCGACCGGCTGGCCGCCGACAGCCCGGCCGAGGCGCAGTGGGTCCGGGCCCGCTGGGCCGCGGCCGAGGGCCGTTGGGCCGAGGCGGCCGAACGCTGCGCCGCCGTGCTGGCGGAGGACCCGTCCCGCCCGGCCCCGCGCCGCCTCGGCGCGGCCGCCGCCACCCGGCTGGGCGACTACCCCGCCGCTCAGCGGCTCTACCAGGAGCTGCTGGCCCTGCCGGAGGACACCCAGGACCCGCACCCCGAAGTCTGGCCCGCCGACCTCTGGCACCTGGTCACGGTCGCCACCGTCAACCGGGACTGGGCGGTGGTCCGGGCCGCCGGGGCCCAGCTGGGCCTGGAGTTCGAACGGGACGAGGGCCCGGTGGACGAGGACTGGCAGCTGGTCACCGTCCGGGCCCCGCGCAGCGACGGGACCCTGGCCGACCTGCCCGCCGTGCGGACCGGCCCGGCCACCGCGCGCATCCTGCCGGTGCTCGGCGAGGACCTGACGCTCAACCACAACGACGTGGTGGTCTTCGGGCCGGCCGTGCGCAACCCCGGGCCGGACGCGGGCGGCACCGCCTGGCGGCCCGCCTTCGACCTGCTCGCCCTCCTCGACCCGGCGGGCTACACCACCTGGTGGGTGGACGGCGCCTGGCCCGGCGCCACCGCCTTCGCCGGGCTTCGGGAGGCACTGGCGGCGGCCGGCTACGGGCTCTGGGCCCACAGCGGGGACGGCTACCTGATCACCGATCCGGACACCCCGGGCGGCAGCCTGCGCGGCCTCTACGCGGCGGTCGGCGTACCACCGCTGGCCACCGCCGCCGAGGCGGACGCGGTGCTCACCACCCTGACGGCCGGCTGGCGACACCCGCTCAGCTGGCCCGAACTGGCCCTCGCCGCGGGCGCCGACCCGGGCCCCCACCTGGACACCGCCCGCCGCTACGGCCTCTGAGCCGCCGTCACTCCGGGGCCCGTCCCGCCGTCGCGGCGGGCCCCGGGGTGGGGTCGAGGAACACCCTGGCCACGGCCGGGAGTTCGGCCCGGACGGCCCGCTCGGCGGCGTCGCAGGCCTGCTCGACCTGGGCGGCGGTGGCCAGGTCGTGGAAGTCCACCTTGGCCGCCACCAGCACCTCCTGCGGTCCGTGCACGATGGTGACCAGCTCCAGCACCGCCTCCACGTGCGGCTGGCGGCGCAGCGTCTCCTCGATCCGGTCCTCCAGCGGCTGCGGCAGCGCCCGGCCGATCAGCAGCGAGGAGTTGTCCCGGGCCAGCACGTACGCGACCCAGGCCAGCAGCAGCCCGATCAGCAGCGAGGCCGTCCCGTCCCAGACCGGCGAGCCGGTCAGCTGGGCGCCGAGCAGCCCGCCGAAGGCGAGCAGCAGTCCGGCCAGCGCGGCCGAGTCCTCCAGGAAGACCGCCTTCACCGCCGTGTCCGGCGTGTGCCGCAGGTAGGTGACGAGCCCGGTCCCGAACCTCCGCCCCTCGGCGCGCACCTGACGGTACGCCCGGCGCAGCGAGATCCCCTCCAGCACGAAGGCGACCGCGAGCACCGCGTACGAGAGCGTCGGGCTGCCCAGCTCCTCGCCGTACCGCAGGGTGTGGATCCCGTCGTGGACGGAGAAGACCGCACCGCCGACGAAGGTGGCGAAGGAGGCGAGCAGCGCCCAGAGGTAGCGCTCGCGCCCGTACCCGAAGGGGTGGGTGTCGTCGGCGGGGCGGGAGCCGCGCTTGATCGAGGCGAACAGCAGCAGCTCGGTGACGGTGTCGGCGAAGGAGTGCGCGGCCTCGGAGAGCATCGCGCTCGATCCGCTCAGCACCCCGGCCACCGCCTTGGCGACGGCGATCCCGAGGTTGCACAGCCCCGCCACGATCACCGTGCCCAGGCTCTCCTGCTCCTCGGGCTCCTCCGGTTCGGTGCTCATGGGCGGTCATTTTGCCCGGTATGCCCGGTGTAGGCGGTAGTTCAAGGGCTGTACTTGGCGAATGCTTTACCATTTCATTGCCAAGGTCCTACTCTCCCGAACCTGCCCGAGGAGTCCCTGACCGTGACCAGCCTTGCCCTGGGCCCCTCCTGGCTCGACCCCGACCACCTGATCTCGACCTTCGGTCTGATCGGCATCCTGGTGATCGTCTTCGCCGAGTCGGGCCTGCTGATCGGCTTCTTCCTCCCGGGGGACTCGCTGCTCTTCACCGCCGGCCTCCTGGTGGCCGACGGCACCTACCTCCAGCAGCCGCTCTGGCTGGTCTGCACCCTGATCGTGGTCGCGGCGGTGGTCGGCGACCAGGTCGGCTACCTCTTCGGCCGCAAGGTCGGACCGAGCCTGTTCCGGCGACCGGACTCCAAGCTGTTCAAGCAGGAGAACGTGGAGAAGGCCGCCGCCTTCTTCGATCGCCACGGCCCCAAGGCGATCGTGCTGGCCCGCTTCGTCCCCATCGTGCGGACCTTCACCCCGATCGTGGCCGGCGTCGGGCGGATGAACTACCGCACCTTCGTGGTCTACAACGTGCTCGGCGGCGTCCTGTGGGGCGCGGGCGTCACCGTCCTCGGCTACTTCCTCGGCCAGGTCCCGTTCGTCCGCGAGAACATCGAGGCCATGCTGGTCGGCATCGTCCTGCTCTCCGTCCTCCCCATCGCGGTCGAACTCCTCCGCGCCCGCCGCAAGCCCCGGCAGCCCGTGGCCTGACCGCCCGTCACCCCCACAGCCCGGGTACGACGCACGGTGCTCACCCGTCGTACCCGCACGGCCCCCGGCCTTCTCCTGCCGGGGGCCGTTGTGCGTCCCGCGTCGCCCCCGTGTTCATCCGGACCCCTCCCCTCCGCCCCTCCGATCAGGCACGATGGCCCTCCCACCCGCCGGAGGCGCCGTGCCCCGGTCCTGCGACCGGGCGCCACCCCCTCCGCCTCCGTTCCCCGCCGGAGGCGTTGTGCATCCGCGCAGCTCATCAGGCATGGTGGGAGCGACGATCACCATGCGGGACGGGGCGAGGAGAGGCAGTGCCGAAGCGGGGCCGGGGACGACCGGGCGGGGCCAAGAAGGTCAGGGGCGGCCGCCCGCCGCGCCCCGTGCCCAAGCAGCAGCCCACTCCGAGGGACGCCCCGCCCACCGAGGGCCTGCTCGGCCCGGCCGCCCCGCCGGTCGAGCAGCCGCACGTCATCCCGCTGGCGCCCAGGCCGCAGCAGACCGAGGGCCTGCTCTCCCCGGCCGAGTCCACCGGTGAGGTCCCGCTGCCGGGGCACGGCTCCGACGACACCCTCACGCCCGAGGTCTGGCGCACCGCGGCGATGGAACAGACCGTCGAGATCAACGTCCAGACGCTCCGTCAGGGCGCCCCCGGTCAGGCCCCCTGGCCGGACCGGATGCGCACCCTGCTCAAGACCCCGATGGCCGAGCGCCCCAAGTACGAGCGGACCCAGCCCGAGCAGAAGCCCGAGGCCGCCGCCGTCCGCAAGAACGTCCCCCGCGTCCTCGACCTCACCCTCCGGATCGGCGAGCTGCTGCTCGCCAGCGGCGAGGCCGCCGAGGACGTCGAGGCGGCCATGCTCGGCATCGCGCACGCCTTCGGCCTGGACCACTGCGAGCCGCAGGTCACCTTCACCCTGATCGGCATCTCCCACCAGCCCTCGCTGGTCGAACCGCCGGTCACCGCCGACCGGGTGGTGCGCCGCCGCACCTCCGACTACACCCGGCTGGCTGCCGTCTACCGCCTGGTCTCGGACATCACCGCCGAGCGCCTCACCGTCAACGACGCCTACCGCCGCCTCGCCGAGATCCGCCGCAACCGGCACCCGTACCCGGCCTGGCTGCTCTCGCTGGCCACCGGCCTGCTGGCCGGCGCGGCCACCTTCCTGGTCGGCGGCAGGCTGGACGCCAAGGGCTGGCTGGTCTTCGCCAACGGCTTCGTGGCCGCGATCCTGGGCGACAAGCTGGCCTCGGCGATCGCCCGGCGCGGGCTGCCGGAGTTCTACCAGTTCGTCATCGCGGCGATGCCGGCCGCGGTCTCCGGCATCATCCTCTCGCTCAACCACCTGGGCCTGCGCGGTTCGGTCGTGATCACCGGCGGCCTGTTCGCGCTGCTGCCCGGCCGGGCCCTGGTGGCCGCGGTGCAGGACGGCCTGACCGGCTTCTACATCACCGCCGCGGCCCGGCTGCTGGAAGTGCTCTACCTGGTCGCGGGCATCGTGATCGGCGTGATGCTGGTGCTCTACACCGGCTCCAAGTTCGACCCCAACCTCAACCCCAGCGAGAGCCTGATCGGGATCAGCGACCCGCCGATCCAGCTGGGCGCCGCGATGGTGCTCACCCTGGCCTTTGCGATGCTGCTCCAGACCAGCCGCAGAAACCTTCTTCCGGTGGTGTTCAACAGCGGCATCGGCTGGTCCACCTACGGCGTGCTGGCCTACAACGCCGGCGCCTCCCCGATCGTCGCCACCGGCGTGGCGGCCGGGGTGGTCGGCCTGTTCGGCCAGCTGATGGCCCGTTACAACGCGACCTCCTCGCTGCCGTTCGTCACCGCCGCGATCGGCCCGCTGATGCCCGGTTCGGCGATCTACCTCGGCATGCTCGCCTTCACCCAGAACAACCCGGTCGGCGGTGTGGTCCAGGTCGGCCGGGCCGCCACCCTGGCCCTGGCGCTCGCGGTCGGGGTGAACCTCGGTGGCGAGGTCGCGCGTCTGACCATGAAGACGCCCAGCACCCTGGGCGGACCGGGCGGTGTGCTGCGCGGCCCCGGCACGGCGGGCGAGCGCCTGGCCCCGTACCTGCTGGTGCCCCGTCGGGCCGCCAAACGCACCCGGGGCTTCTGACCTACCGTCAGGGGGACCGGGGTACGGCGAAGCAGAGGACGAAGAGGTACGGCCCGTGATCGAAGACCTGTTGGACGGCTACCGGACGCACATCGTGGCCGCCCACAAACAGCCGCTGTTCCTGCTGCTGGTGGGCTTCATCTCGTCCTTCGTCTTCATCCGCTTCAGCGTCCGGATGATCCGGGCCAAGGTGCGCTGGTGGCCGGGCAACATCACGCCCGGCGGCCTGCACATCCACCACATGGTCTTCGGCCTGGGCTTCCTGCTGCTGGGCGGCATCGGGGTCTTCGCCACCAGCGGCGGGCATCCGTGGATCGACTGGTTCGGCCTCTGCTTCGGGATCGGCTGCGGGCTGGTGCTGGACGAGTTCGCGCTGATCCTGCACCTGGACGACGTCTACTGGAGCGAGCAGGGCCGCAAGTCGGTGGACGCGGTGATCATCGGCATCCTGGTCACCGGGCTGCTGCTGATCGGCTACGTCCCGCTCGGGGTCGTCCCCGGTGAGGACACCCGGTGGGGGCTGGTCGCGGTGATCTCCCTCAACTCCCTGGCCTCGATCGTCACCCTCTTCAAGGGGAAGATGTGGACCGGCCTGCTCGGCATCATGGTGCCCGGCATCTCCTGGGTGGGCGCCGTCCGGCTGGCCCGCCCCAGCAGCCCCTGGGCACGCTGGCGCTACGAGCGCCGTCCGCGCCGCAGGGCGCGCGCCCTCCGGCGTGAACGGCGGCTGCACGCCCGGGCGGACCGCGCCCGCACCTGGCTGTTCGACCTGATCGCGGGCGCCCCCGACAAGGTCCCCGCCAACCACCCGGCCGCCCACCGCGTCGCCGAACGGATGGCGGCCTCCGCCACCGCCCACCTCGACGCGCACGCCGCCCGCTCCCTGGCCCGCCGCCACGCCCGCCTCGCCGACCGCAGCCCCACCCCCCGTGCCACTGCCCCCGACCGCCGTACCCCGGCCGCCCGCCGCCGTCGCACCGTCCACGCCGGCCGCCCCCGCCCCTACGCCCGCCGCTGACCGGCCGCGTCACCCCTCCGGGGCAAAGACCTGAGCGTCCGTCAATCGCCGCTGACGCCGCCCGCCACCCGCCCGGCGGCCGGTGACCGCCCTTCCGCCACCCGCCCCTCCACCAGGCCCGCCGCGGGCGACCCCGCTCCGGTCGCCCGGGCGACAATCCGACATCTCACCCGGATGGCAGTGTGGGGATGGCCCTGAGTTGTCGTCAGGTCTGAGACTATGACCGACAGTGACTGATTTGTCACCTGATGGGATAGTTGGCTGATCGTCAGACGGCGTAGGAGGGCACCCCCGTGACCCGAAGAATCCTCCCCACCCTCCTCCTCACCCTCGCCGGCCTGCTCGGCCTCCTCCCCGCCGCCGTGGCCGCCCCCGACCCCTACCCGTCCACCGAGGACATCGCCGCCGCCCAGGCCGACGAGGCCGCGGCCCAGGCGGACACCACCGCCATCGAGGCCAGCCTCACCGCCGCCCAGAAGGACCTGGACCGGGCCGGCCGGGAGGCCGAACAGGCCGTCGAGGCCTACAACGGAGCCCAGGCCCACCTCAAGCGCGCCCGCGCCGAGGCCGCCACCCGCGCCGACCAGGCCGCCGCCGCCGAAGCGGCCCGCGCCGAGGCCGCCGACACCGCCGCCGCCCTCGCCGCCGAGACCTACCGCCAGGGCGGCGCCGGCCCCCAACTCTCGGCCATCGACGCCCTGCTGGGCGCCCACGGCCCGGCCGCCGCAGGCCGCCAGGCCGCCGCCGTCGGCGTGATCGGCTCCACCACCAAGGCCATCCTGGACGCCGCCACCTCCACCGCCGCCGAGGCCTCCCGCACCGCCGAGGCCGCCCGGGCCGCCGAGGAGGACGCGGTCCGCGCCGCCGAGGCCGTCCGCCTCGCCAAGGAGGTGGCCCAGACCCGGCTGGCCGCCCAGCAGACCCAGGTCACCGAGATCACCGCCCGCCGCGAGCAGCTCCTCACCGCCCTGGCCGCCGCCCGCAGCACCACCCTCGAACTCGAACGCCAGCGCCGCGAGGCCCTCGAAGCCATCGCCGCCCAACAGGCCGCCGAGGCCGCCCGGGCCGCCGAGGAGGCCGCCGGCGCTCGTGCTGACTCTGCCGTCTTGAGCGCTGCCACAGGATGCCGCTGATGCCGACGATCACGTTGAGGTGAAGAGATGCCGTTGACCCC
>NZ_JBSGEL010000144.1:0-6844 GCF_053602875.1 Kitasatospora sp. NPDC004289
CTTCGGGTTCACGGCCGCAGGGACCGCCTCCGCGCAGGTGCCGGCGGCGGAGAAGACCGTCACGGTGACCGTTCAGGGCGCCGACCTGCGGGGATTCACCTCGCTCGGTCCTGACCGGGTCCAGCAGTACCTGGGCGCCAAGGGCGGCACCCTGGCGCAGCAGGGCATCGGATTCAACGGAGCCTACGACCACATCATCAACAACAACAGCAACCAGTGCCTCGCCGTCCCCGGCGGCAGCACCGCCGACGGCACCGGGCTGATCCAGTGGCCCTGCGGCACCTGGAACGACCATTACTGGACGGCCAACTACAAGTTCACCGAAAGCGGCTACTACTGGTACCAGGTCGTCAACTACAACAGCGGAAAGTGCCTCGCCGTCCCGGGGGCCAGCACCACCGCCGGCACCCAGGTGATCCAGTGGCCGTGCGGTACCTGGCGCGACCACTACTGGGCCTTCCTGGTCGATTCCAGCAACCGGCTCCACATCGTGAACTACAACAGCCGCCAGTGCCTGGCCATCCCGGGCGCCAGCACCGACAACGGCGCCCAGGTGATCCAGTGGCCGTGCGGCACCTGGGCCGACCACTACTGGCACTGAACCCGCTTGAGCGAGAGGTGATCTGAGGTCACGTCACAGGCCGACTCAAGGCTGCAGCTCATCACTGCTCATCACCGCTCACCGACCCGCCCTGACGCCGCCGTGTGCCGGGGCGAGCCGGTGCCGTCGGACGGCCCTGCGGGGTGCGCACCGAGCTGACCGGGGCGAGTGCGCGGCGCAGCTGACCGTCGGTCAGCCCGACCGCCGTTCCGAGTCCTCGGCGCCGGGGTCTCCGATTCGGGCCATCAGGTCGCTTCCCTCCTGCGTGAGGACCACGGGAAGGTCAGCGCCACCGTGGGTGGCGACCTCGGTGAAGCTGCCCTCGAACCACCAGTACACCGAGGGGGTCAGGTTGCCCGGAGCCTCCGTGAACGCGGCGGCCGCGAAGCGCGCCATGCCGTGCAGCGAGGGAACCACCGCCAGATCGCGGACGACGTGGAAGGCGAGTGCGTGCCGGTGCGGCAGCGCGACCAGGATCCCGTGCGGCGACGGCAGGTCCCCGGAGTAGAGGGCCGCGACCTCGTCGATGATCAGGGCGAGGGACCCGATGAAGTAGGAGTCGCCCGTCAGGACGTCGAAGCGGGCGCCGTTGTCGCCCGTCACCACCTCGTGCCGGTCGGCCTCGACGGCCCGGAGGTTCCGGAACGCACGCTCCCGCAGGGCCTCCTGGCCGCCGAGCGCGGCGAGGGAGTCCTCGGGCAGCAGGTCGACGGTCTCCGGAAGGTCGAGTGCCAGCACCTCCAGCAGGCCCGGGACCGAGCGGGGACCGTAGCCGAAGGCCTTCAGGCTCGCGGGGTCACTCGTCACCAGGCGGGGGTGGACCCGGGTCAGGAGCTCCTCGCGCGGCAGGGCCGGGAGAGACTGCCGCACGGCCACCGAGCGGACCACCCGGGCGACGTGTTCGTTCACCAGGGCCGGCCAACTCCGGGGGCCACCGCCGTCGTTGTGGCACACCGCCGCCAGGTTGGCGAGGTTGAAGTTCCACCCCGTACCCGCGGTCGCGCTGCCGGTCCGACCGTCACGTCGAGGCCGTGCCCCGCGAAGGCCTCCCGGACGAGATCACGCAGCCGCGTGGCTTCGGCCTCCGACAGGAGCGTCAACTCCCCGTCGCGCGGGACATCCGCCCCGTCCCGTCGCTCTCTACGCCGAAAAATGCCCATGGTGTCCCCCTGTTGTCGAGGATCCGGATCCTAGCGGCGACCGGCCGGCTCGCTGCGGGCCGGGTAACCTCGCCCCGTGGTGGACCAGGAGCAGTACGACCGGTACCGGGACGACGCGAAGGTGCTGGCGGCGATCGGGGTGCGGGTCGACGCGCAGGCCGGCCGGGTCACCGTTCGGCTGCCCAGGAGCGTGGCGCAGGCCGCGGTGGACGCGTGGGAGCGCGACGAGGAGGGCGGGGTCGGGCCCGAGTCCAACGAGCAGTACGTGCTGAGGGACCGGGCCGCAGAGCTGGCGTTCATCGGCCTCGCGATCTCGCAGCGCGGCCGCTGGGAGGGCGAGGAGGTCGTGGTCGACCTCGACGTCGCGTCCGCCGGGGCGGCCGTGCGGGCGTCGCAGTAGCCGAGCCGAGGTGGTCGGCGGGCTGCTGCGGTCGGCCGGGCGGTCAGGCGAGGCGGTACTCCATGAAGCCGCGCGCCGGCTTCGCGGCGGCCACCGTCTGCGCGGCGGCGAGCAGCAGGAAGGCCGCGCCGTACTGGGGTCGGCCTTCGAGGTCCAGGAGGAGCGAGGTGCCGTAGGCGCCGTGGAGGGCGGCCAGGGCGAGGAGGCTCCAGGAGCGGCGCCGGGTGCGGTGGCCGAGCACGCGGACCACGTGCCGCACGCCGCACAGCGTGAGGAGCAGGAGCGCGCCGAAGACCGCGATCACCGGAATGCCGGTGGTGACTCCCCAGGGCTCCCCGATGTCCGTGAGGCCCACGGCGTACATGGCCATGGAGAAGAAGCCCATGGCGACCAGGGCCATGGCCTCCAGGGCCAGCAGTGCACCCACCACCGCAGTCGTCACGTCACGCACGGGCCGTCCTCCTGATCGGTCTCCGAGATGCCGCGCGCAGCTTATTTGAACGGGTTCAATCTGTCGAATGGCTGGTCGGCGCAGGTCCACCGTCCGGGAACAGGGCGCGGACGGTCTCGGTGGCGAGCTCGCGCAGCCAGGCGTGCGCGCGGTCGTCGTCGTAGCGCTGATGCCACAGCAGGTACAGCGGGACCTCGGGCATCGGGACCGGCAGGGGCAGGGTGACCAGCCCGAGCCGGTGGCGGTCCGCACGGGTGACCGCCTCGGGGAGGGTGGCCACCAGGTCGCCGGCGAGGGCGAGTTGGAGGGCGAAGGCGGCGGTGGGCCCGGCGGCGACGACGCGCCGTTCGAGACCGCGGGCGGACAGGGCGTGGTCGATCGCGTCGTGCAGCCGGCCGCGCCGGGAGAGCGTGAGGTGTTCGGCGGCGGCGTAGCGCTCGATGGTCAGCGTGCCTTCGGTGAGGGGGTGGCCCGGCCGGACGGCGACCGCCAGGCGGTCGCTGCCGACCAGGCGGTGGCGGATGTCGGGGAGGGTCGGCGGGCTGGAGCTCGACTCCAGGTCGACCTCGCCGCGGCGCAGCTCGGCGTCGTCCGTGCCGGGTTCGGCGGAGAGGCGCAGCCGGACGCCGGGGGCGTCGCGGTGGACGGCCGTGATCAGGGCGGGGCCGCAGGCGGAGGTGAGGGTGTCGTGCCAGCGCACGGTGAACACCCGCTCCAGGGAGGCCAGTTCGAGGTCCTGCCGGGCCGACAGCAGCCGGTGCGCCTGCTGGACCAGGGCGTGGACCTCGGCGCGGATGGCGAGTGCGCGGGTGGTCGGGACCATGCTGCGGCCGGTGCGGACCAGGATCTGGTCGCCGGTGGCCTTGCGGATGCGGCCCAGGGAGCGGCTCATCGCGGGCGCGGTGACGTGCAGGCGGGCGGCGGCGCCGGCGACGCTGCCCTCCTCCAGCAGGGCGTCCAGGGCCGTGAGGAGGTTCAGGTCCAATTGCATGAGAGTAACTCTACAAGTGCAGAGCATGCACTTGTTGTTCATCGTCGGGGCTTCTACCTTCGAAGTGCGGGCGAGCGGACGAGCCGCCCGGAACCATCGAAGCCCTGGGGAGACCTTCATGAGCACTGCCATGCCCTTCGCCGCCGACTCCGCCGCCGACCTGACCCTGCTGGCCGAGGTGACCGAGGCGGTCGTGAACGCCGGTCGCACGCTGCGCGAGCGCCACACCCCGCACGCCCGGGGCGTGAGCCTGGACGAGGTCGTCGCCGAGATCCACGCCAACGACGACGCGGTCCTCGCGGTGCTGCGGGAGCCGCTGCTGCGGGCCCGCCCCGGATCGCGGTGGGCCGAGGACGAGCTGGCCGGCGGCGCGCTCCCGTCGGGGGAGTGGTGGGTCGTCGACCCCGCCGAGGGCAACATCAACCACGTGCACGGCATGGACGACTGGTCGGTGACCGCCACCCTGGTCCGCGACAACCGGCCGGTGCTCACCGTCGTCCACCTGCCGCTGACTGGCGACACGTACACCGCCGTGGCCGGCGCCGGCGCGCACCTCAACGGCCGGCCGCTGACGGTGTCCGCCAAGACCGACCTGGGCGCCGCGCTGATCGGCACCGGTCAGGCCCGGCCGGGCGAGGACGAGCGCACCTTCCGGCGGATCGGCGAGTCCGTCACGGCGATGCTGGTCAACGGTCTCGTCGTGCGGGTGTCGGTGCCCGCCACGATGCAGCTCATCCACGTCGCCGCCGGACGGATGGACGCCTTCTGGCAGTTCTCCGACGTCCGCTCCGGACTGGTGGCCGGCGCCCTGCTGGTCGCCGAGGCCGGAGGCACCGTCACCGACCTGGCGGGACGCCCCTGGACCACGGGCAGCCCTGACTTCCTGGCCTCGGCCCCCGGCCTGCACGCCGCGGCCCTCAAGGTCCTCGCGCCCCTCGCCTGACCCGGCATCACCTCCCTCCCGACACCTGAGGAGCACCACCCCATGACCACCATCGCCATCCTCGGCGCCGGCCGCGTCGGCACCGACCTCGCCCGCAAGCTCTCCGCCGCCGGACACCACGTCACCCTCGGCGCCCGGAACCCGGCTTCCGCCTCCGCCCCGCACCCGGCCGTGGCCGTGGCCGACCAGCGCACCGCCGCCCGCACGGCCGAGGTGGTGATCAACGCAACCCCCGGCCACACCTCGCTGGAACTCCTGGCCGGCCTGCGCTCGGAGCTCGCCGGGAAGATCCTCGTCGACGTCTCCAACGCCACCCACGACGCGGCGGACGGCCTGCCCGGCGAGCTCTGCCACCCCGGCGGCAGTCTGGCCGAACTCCTGCAGGCCGCCCTCCCCGACACCCACGTGGTCAAGACCCTCAACACCATGCTGTTCACGGTGATGACCGCCCCGGAGAGCCTGGCCACCCCGCCGACCGCCTACCTCTCGGGCGACGACCCGGACGCCAAACGGACCGTCACCGGTCTTCTCGGCGACCTGGGTTGGCAGCCCGGATGGATCGAGGACCTCGGCGGCATCGCCACCGCCCGCGCCACCGAGGCGATGATCCTCGTCGTGCCCCACCTCCTGCGCCGGGACGGCTTCAGGCCCTTCGCCGTCTCGCTCGCCCGCTGAGTCGCCGGGCCGCTCGGGTCGCCGGGCGCCGTGGTGGCCGCTCGGGTCACCGGGCGGCGGTGGCCGCCCTCCAAGCGGCGACCGCCTCGGTGAGCCGCTCCCGCTCCTGGTCGTACTGCCGCTTGCGGTGGCCGTTCGCCCCGGACGGGTGCGGGAAGCCGAACAGGCAGCGCTCCGCGCTGATGCGCCCCGAATCCACCGAGAGCTGCACCGCCTCGGTGGCCGCCTTGCCGAACGGGATCACCAAGGCCTCCGGCATCGCCGCCAGTTCGGCCCCGAGCGCCTGCTCGGCGAAGGTCCGCAGCACCGGAATCCTGGTCAGCGACGCCCCGTTCCAGTTCGCCCCGTCCACGAACACCGCGTGCCCGACCGCCGAGGTGAACGCCGCCACCCGCTCCTGCGGGTCCCAGAGCCGGGCCGTGGTCGCCAGCCCCAACGCGTCGGCCAGGCCGATCCCGTCGAGCATCGCCACCGCGTGGGTGCGGATCGCGCCGCCGAAGGCCCCGGTCTGCTTGGCCAGTCGGACCGCCTCGTCCGGCTCCGCCCCCGCGAGCAACGCCGCGCGGGCCGCCTGCACGGCGAGGTGCAGCTGGCGGCGGCCCGGCGTGATGCCGACCAGTGCCACCCGGGCCGCAGGGTCGATCCGGTCGAACGGCACGTAGTAGATCTCCCAGCGGCGGCCGCTCAGCGTCTCCTGGTGCAGCAGCAGCTCCGGCCGGCTCACCGACTGCTCGTCCAACCCCTCGGGCAGCGCCCGCAGCACCGGGGCGAACCGCTCGATGCACCAGCCCGCCGAGAGCGGCCCGTCCGCCGGCAGCTGCTGGTACGCGCACACGTGCGGGGCTTCGACCACGGCGCACCCCCTCTTCCCTGATCACTCGTCAACGGGCGCGGTCAGCCTAGCTGTGGCCGGACGGCCGCCGGGCCGGATCGGACGAGGAACGCGGCGGAAGGAGTGACTCGGGCGTCGACCCGGGTGACGCCGCTCTCCACGGCGACCACCGAGTTGGCGACGCCCAGCCGTGGAGTGGGCGGAGATCCGCCCGGGCGGTGGCGCGCCGGTGACTGCGCCGGCCCGGGACCGCGGGGTCGAATGCATCCGCCCCGTCCGCGCGGTGACGAGGACTCAGCTGCTGCTCACCGCTCACCGGTCGATGGTGGGGCCGTACCGGGAACGGACGCCCCGGACCTCCGGCAGCGACCGAGTGTGCCGTGGTGGCTGGGGCCCGCGTGGGCGCGGGGCCTGACGGTCTGTCGGGGGTGGGGGAGGGAGTGCCGCCGGGGACCGCTTGTGCGGAGCGGTGCCCGGCGGCTCGGTGGACGGTGCGCCGACCCTCAACGGCTACCGTCCGTGCTCCCGTCCGGTGCCGGGGAGTTGGCCGTCGCTGGTGCCATCGTGACGACCCCGCCCGGGCGGGAGGTGGTGGACTGCCGCCGGCCCGGGGTCAGGGCATGGCCGGTGGCAGTCCGGTTCTGGGGTGGTCAGCCCTGGTCGTTGGCCGGGAGCTGCGACTGGATGGTGTTCATGACGGAGGCGTCGGCGAGGGTGGTGGTGTCGCCGACCTCGCGGCCTTCGGCGATGTCGCGGAGCAGGCGGCGCATGATCTTGCCGGAGCGGGTCTT